>NZ_BAABIL010000340.1:0-10645 GCF_039542765.1 Kineococcus glutinatus | reverse complement strand
GCCGACGTCGACTGGGACTCCACCCTCGCCTTCCGCCGCCACCTGTGGTCCTGGGGGCTGGGGGTCGCCGAGGCGATGGACACCGCCCAGCGCGGCATGGGCCTGGACTGGGCGGCCACGCAGGAGCTGGTGCGCCGCAGCGCGGCCGAGGCGGGCGCGGTGGGCGGGCGGATCGCCGCCGGGGTGGGCACCGACCACCTGCCGCCCGGCCCGTCCGTGCTGGCCGCGGTGCGCGCCGCCTACGAGGAGCAGCTGGCCGTCGTGGAGGGCGCCGGTGCGCAGGTCATCCTGATGGCCAGCCGCCAGCTCGCCGCGACCGCCCGCAGCGCCGACGACTACCACGAGGTCTACTCCCCGCTGCTGCGGCAGGCCTCCGGCAAGGTGATCCTGCACTGGCTGGGGGAGGTGTTCGACCCGGCGCTGGCGGGCTACTGGGGCCACGCCGACGTCGAGCGCGCCACCGAGTCCTTCGTGCGGCTGGTGCGGGACCACGCCGACAAGGTGGACGGGGTGAAGGTGTCGCTGCTCGACGCCGCCCACGAGGCCGGCCTGCGCCGCGCGCTGCCCGACGGCGTGCGGGTCTACACGGGTGACGACTTCAACTACCCCGAGCTGATCCTCGGCGACGGCGAGCACGACTCCGACGCGCTGCTCGGCATCTTCGCCGCGATCGCGCCGGCGGCGTCGGCGGCGCTGCAGGCGCTGGACCGCGACGACGTGGCCGGCTACGAGGCCGCGCTCAAGCCGACGCTGGAGCTGGCGCGGCACGTGTTCGGCGCCCCGACGTACTACTACAAGTCGGGCATCGCGTTCCTGGCCTGGCTCAACGGCCTGCAGCCCGGCTACGCGATGGTCGGCGGGCTGCACAGCGCCCGCAGCGCCGTGCACCAGGCGGAGACGTTCCGGCTGGCCGACGAGGCCGGGCTGCTGGCCGACCCCGAGCTGGCCGCGCGCCGGATGCGCGCCTACCTCGACGTGCACGGGTTCGGCGCGTGACCGCGGTCGAGCCGGTCGCGCGGGGGGCGGCGCTGGACGTGCCCTCGGGCCGCCCCGCGGCGCTGGAGACCCCCGGCCCCGGTGACCCGCGGATCGCGCGGTTCTCGCTGAACCAGGCGACGACCAAGCACATCGGGCTCGTCGAGGCCGTCGAGGTCTGCCGCCGGGCGGGCGTCCCCGCGATCGGGGTGTGGCGCGACCGGTTGCACGAGGTCGGCCTGGAGGCGGCGGTGCGCCTGCTGCGCGAGGCCGGGCTGCGCGTCTCGACGCTGTGCCGCGGTGGCTTCCTGACCGCGTCCGGGGCCGAGGAGCGCGCCGAGGCGCTGCGGGACAACCGGCTGGCCATCGACGAGGCCGCCGCCCTGGGCACCGGCACCCTCGTCATGGTGGTCGGCGGGCTGCCCGCCGGGTCCAAGGACCTGCCCGGTGCGCGTCAGCGGGTGGTCGACGCGGTCGGCGAGCTGGCCCCGTACGCGGGCGAGCGCGGGGTCCGTCTCGCGCTGGAGCCGCTGCACCCGATGTACGTCGCCGACCGGGCGGTCATCTCCACGCTCGGGCAGGCCCTCGACATCGCCGAGCAGTTCCCGCTGGAGCAGGTCGGCGTCACCGTGGACACGTTCCACGTGTTCTGGGACCCGGAGGTCGAGCGGCAGATCGCCCGGGCGGGGGCCCGGATCGCGACCTACCAGGTGTGCGACTGGATCACGCCGCTGCCGGCGGACACCCTGCTGGCCCGCGGGATGATGGGTGACGGGCACATCGACTTCGGCTCGATCTCCCGCGCCGTGCACGCCGCCGGCTACCGGGGGGACGTGGAGACGGAGATCTTCCACGCCGACGTGTGGGCCGCCGACCCCGACGAGGTGGTGGCGACGGTGCTGCGCCGCTACGTGGAGCACGTCCTCGTCGGCTGAGCCGCGCCGCTGTCGCGGTGCGCGACGCACGCGCAGGTGCCCCGGTCCCGCGAGGACCGGGGCACCTGCGCGTGCGGGCGACGGGCGCTGCGGGCCCGTACCGCCCGCCCGCGCAGCGCCTCAGGAGGTGAGCCGGGTGCGGGCGCCCGTCAGGTCCGCGGTGGTGGGGCCGGTCCCGGTCAGGTCGAGGAGCCGGTGCGTGGTGGGTGGGGCGTCGACGAACAGGACGCCGCTGGTGCCACCGGCCGGCGACGCCGAGCGGGCGATGCGGACGCCGGTGGCGACGGCCAGGACGCCGGCGGCCGCGCAGACCGCCTCGCAGGGCAGCCCGACGGCGTCGGCGACGCGCTCGGCGGGCAGGGCGCCGCGGTGGGTGCGGTACCAGTTCGCGACGAAGGCGTGGATGCGGCGGTCGTCGTCGGTGAGCTGGGGCACGGCAGACCTCCGGGCGGAGACGAACTGACCACACAAAGGATACAGCCGGTTACACGCAGTGCTCCTGTCGAGGACGGCTCGAGCGGTCCGCCACCCCCGGCCGCTCCGGGGACCGCACGGCGACCTCGTCGCCGCCCCAGCGCCGGACCCCGCCGGGCAGGTGCCCGCCAGGCAGGCGTCATGCAGGCTTTCGTGGTTCGCTGGACGACGTGGACGACACCGGTCCCCAACCCGGGCGGCGGCCGCGAGCGGCGCTGTGGGGGGTCACCCGGCTGGTCGCCGCGTTCGCGGGCGTCAGCGTCGCGGCCGGGATCGTCGTCACCGGTCTGGCCGCACCCTCCGCCGCCGCCGCCGCGTTCCTCGCCCGGCGCGGGGTCGACCTCTTCGAGGCGCTGCCCACCGGCCTCAGCGAGGCGGGCGTCTCCGCGCCCAGCACCATCCTGTACGCCGACGGCTCACCGATGGCCCGCATCTACGAGCAGAACCGCGTCGTCGTCCCGCTGGAGGCCGTCGCGCCGGTCATGCGCCAGGCGATCGTCGCCGTCGAGGACGCCCGGTTCTACGAGCACGGACCCGTCGACCTGCAGGGCATCGGCCGCGCGCTCGTCAACAACGCCGCCGGCGACGGCGGCACGCAGGGCGCCTCCACCCTCACCCAGCAGTACGTCAAGAACGTCCTCGTCGAGGAGGCGGCCGCCCGCGGCGACGAGCGCTCCGCGCAGGAGGCCACCGCCGCCGAGGGGAGCGAGGGGTACGCCCGCAAGCTGCGGGAGGTGAAGCTCGCCGTCGGTGTCGAGAAGCGCATGTCCAAGGACGAGATCCTCGCGGGATACCTGAACATCGTGTACTTCTCCCACAACGCCTACGGCATCGAGGCGGCCGCGCAGCTGTACTTCGCCAAGAGCGCGCGCGACCTCACCCTGCCGGAGGCGGCGCTGCTCGCGGGCGTCGTGAAGAACCCGGCCGAGTACGACCCGATCGACGAACCCGTCGCCGCCCGCGAGCGCCGCGACGTCGTGCTCGCCGTGATGCGGGACGTCGGCGTCATCGACGAGGCCGCGCACGACGCCGCGGTCGCCACGCCGCTGGAGCTGCGCGTCCAGCCCAGCCGGCAGGGCTGCATCGCGGCCGGGACGGCGGCCTACTTCTGCGACCACGTCACCCGGCTCGTCCTGGCCGACCCCGCGTTCGGCCCCACCCCCGAGGCGCGCCGTCAGCTGCTGCGCACCGGCGGGCTGACGATCACCACCACCCTCGACCCGCGCGTGCAGCAGGTCACCGCCGACGCCGTGAACCGGGGCGTCGCCCCCGGGCAGGAGGCGCGGGCCGCGGTGTCCGTGGTGCAACCCGGCACCGGGCG
The DNA here is from genome assembly GCF_039542765.1 of Kineococcus glutinatus. Taxonomy (NCBI): domain Bacteria; kingdom Bacillati; phylum Actinomycetota; class Actinomycetes; order Kineosporiales; family Kineosporiaceae; genus Kineococcus; species Kineococcus glutinatus. Next base: position 6,940 of record NZ_BAABIL010000340.1, on the reverse strand, counting down.
CATCCTGGCCATGGCGCAGGACACCACCTACTCCCCGGACGAGGACGTCCTCGGCGTGACCACCGTGAACTACAACGTCGACCGCGCCCTCGGCGGCGGCAACGGCTTCCAGACCGGATCGGCGTTCAAGACCTTCACCCTGCTGGAGTGGCTGGCCTCCGGCCGCTCCCTCGAGGACACCGTCGTCGCGCCCGAGCGCGGCAACGACCCCTTCAGCGCCTTCACCGCGTGCGGGCGGCCGATGCGCGGGGAGCGCTACACCTACGGCAACGCCGAGAGCGACGAGTCCGGGCGGCTCACCGTCCGGCAGGCCACCCGCGACTCCGTGAACACCGCCTTCGTCGCCATGGAGAAGGAACTCGACCTCTGCGCCATCGCCCGCACCGCCCAGGACCTCGGCGTCCGCCTCGCCACCCCGACCGTCAAGGTGGCGGGGCAGCCCGCCACCACCGACCTGCACGTGTTCCCCTCCCTCACCCTGGGCGTCAACGAGGTCTCACCCCTCGCCATGGCCGGGGCCTACGCGGCCCTGGCCGCCGACGGGCTGTTCTGCCGGCCGGTCGCGATCGGCGAGGTGCGCGACCGCGACGGGCGGGTGCTGCCCGTGCCGGGGGCCGGGTGTGCCCAGGTCGTCCAGCCGCAGGTCGCCCGGACCGCCACCGAGGCGCTGCGGGAGGTCGTCGACGCCGGCACCGGCACCGCGGCGCGGCTGCCCGAGCGGCCCGTGGCGGGCAAGACCGGCACGACGAACGACAGCACCGACGTGTGGTTCTGCGGCTACACCCCGCAGCTCGCCGCGGCGGTGTGGGTGGGGCACGCCACCGGCAGCCGCAGCCTCAACGGCCGGCCCGTCAACGGCGTGGTGCGCGAGGCTGTCTACGGCGGCACGCTCGCCGCACCGATCTGGCGCGAGGCGGTGGGCGGTGCGTCCGCCGCCCTGGCCCTGCCGGTGCAGCAGTTCGCGCCCCCGGGCTGACGCCGCGCTCAGGCCGGGGCCCCGGCTGCCGATGGGGGCGTACCCGCCTGCGATCGGAGCACCCGGATGCGCGCCCCCCGCCTCACCCTCAAGCTGCGCATGGCCCTCAGCGTCGTGCTGGTGCTCGCCGTGACGATGACCGCGCTCGTGTGGGCCATCGCCAGCCGCAGCAGCGCCTCGGCGCGCGAGAGCGGGCTGCGCACCGCCGAGCTCACCGCGACCGGCGAGGCCGCGCAGGCGCAGGACACCCTGGACGGGGCGCTGCGCACGACGCGGACCCTGGCGGCGGCGCTCACCGCGCTGCACGACACCGGCGGCACCCGCGCACAGGCCGACGCCCTGCTCCAGCGCGTCCTGGCGGACAACCCCGGCCTCGTCGGCACGTGGACCGGGTGGGAGCCCGACGCCTTCGACGGCCGCGACGCCGAGCACGCCGGCACGAGCGGCCACGACGCCACGGGGCGCTACGTCCCCTACTGGTACCGCACCGGCGCCGGGATCGCCCTGACCCCGCTGACGGGCTACGACGAGGCCGGCGCCGGCGACTACTACCTCATCGCGCGCACCACGGGCGAGGAGAAGGTCCTCGAGCCGTACGCCTACGAGGTCGACGGCCAGGAGGTGTTCATGACCTCGGTGGCCGTGCCGGTCGTGGTGGACGGCGAGACCCTCGGCGTGGCGGGCGTCGACCTGCCCCTGACGGCGCTGCAGGAGCAGGTGAGCGCGATGCGGCCCTACGGCACCGGTAGGGCTCTGCTCGTGAGCACCGCGGGCGCCGTCGTCGCCGGCGGTGCGGGGGAGAGCGCCGGGCAGGTCGCGCCCGCGGGGGTCGCGGCCCTGGTGCGCTCCGCCGTCGACGGCGGGCGGCCCGTCGACCGCTCCACCACCGACGCCGGCCGCGACGTCGTGCAGGTCGCCGTCCCCGTCGCGCTCGGCGCGGCCGACACGTGGGCGATGGTCGTCACCGTGCCCACGGACACCGTCCTGGCCGACGCCCGGTCCCTGCGCGTCCTCAGCGCCGGCCTGGCCCTGGCGGCCCTCCTGGTGGCGGCGGTGGCCTCCTACCTCGTCGCGCGCTCGGTGCTGCGGCCGGTGGAGGTGCTGCGTGAGCGGATGGCGGAGATCGCCGACGGCGACGGCGACCTCACCCGCCGGGTCGCGCAGAACGACACCGACGAGGTCGGTCAGCTGGGTGCGGCCTTCAACCGGTTCGCCGACAAGGTCTGCAGCACCATCCGGGGCATCGCGGCCTCGGCCGACTCCCTCGGCGACGCCGCCGACGACCTCACGGCCGTCGCCGGTGACCTGCGCGACGGTGCCGCGAGCACCTCCGCCGGGATGTCGGCGGTGTCCGGCGCCATGGGCCAGGTCAACGCCGGCATCCAGGGCCTGGCCGCGGGCGCCACCGAGATGTCCGCCTCCATCGAGGAGATCGCGTCCAACGCCGCCCGGTCGGCGGGCGTGGCCGAGGAGGCCGTCAGCGTCGCCGACACCGCCGGCCGGCAGATCGCCCAGCTCGACGAGGCCAGCGCGGGGATCGGCAGCGTCGTGCAGCTCATCACGTCCATCGCGGAGCAGACGAACCTGCTGGCCCTCAACGCCACGATCGAGGCGGCGCGCGCGGGGGAGATGGGCAAGGGCTTCGCGGTGGTGGCCGGTGAGGTCAAGGAACTGGCGCAGCAGACCGCGCGGGCGACGGAGGACATCACCCGGCGCATCTCCGCCATCCAGGCCGGCACCAGCGGTGCGTCGGAGGCCATCGGGCGCATCCAGGAGGTCGTCCGCCAGATCAGCGACTACTCCACCTCCATCGCCGGGGCGGTGGAGGAGCAGAGCGCCACGACCGCGGAGATGACGCGCACGAGCGTCGAGGCCGCCGCCGGTGGTGACTCCGTCGTCGCCCGCGTGGGTCAGGTGGCCGCGGCGGCGGAGACGACGGAGGCGGCGGCGGGCACCACGCAGGCCGGGGCCGCCCGGCTGCGGGAGCTGGCCGGGGAGCTGAACTCCCTCGTGGGGCGCTTCCGGGTCTGACGGTCTGACGGTCTGACGGGTCTGACGGGTCTGGCGGGTCTGACGGTCCGACGGGTGGCGGCACCGGGTCCGGCGCCGCCACCCGGGGCGTGCTCAGCCCTCGGCGGTGGCCAGCCCGATCTGGCAGGTCATGCCGTTGGGGCCGTGGTTGCAGTAGCCGTTCGGGACCTTCGCCAGGTACTGCTGGTGGTGGTCCTCGGCGTACCAGAACGGCCCCGCCTCCTCCGCGGGGCGCAGCTCGGTCGTGATCCGGCCGTGGCCGTGCTCGGTGAGGGTCTTCTGGAACGTGTCGCGGGTGGTCTCCGCGGCGGCGCGCTGGGCCGGGGTGGTCCAGTAGACCGCCGAGCGGTACTCCGTGCCGCGGTCGTTGCCCTGCCGGAAGCCCTGCGTCGGGTCGTGGTTCTCCCAGAACACCTTCAGCAGCTGCTCCGGGCTGGTGCGCCCCGGGTCGTAGGCCACGAGCACCGCCTCGGCGTGCCCGGTGCGCCCGGTGCACGACTCCTCGTACGTCGGGTTGGGCGTGAAGCCGCCCATGTAGCCCACCGCCGTGGTCACCACGCCGGGCAGCTGCCAGAAGATCCGCTCCGCGCCCCAGAAGCAGCCCATCGCCACGTGCAGGACCTCGGTGCCCGCCGGCCACGGGCCCTGGAGCGCGGTGCCGAGCACCGCGTGCTCCTCCGGCACGTGGAAGGGGCGCTCGGGGCGGCCGGGCAGGGCCTCCTCCGCCGTCACCATGCGGGTCTTGAAGGGGTTGCCGAACATCATGCGTGCTGCTCCTCTCGTGCGGCACCCGGTCCAACCACCGCGGGCGTCCCCGCGTTCCCGCCCGCTCGGGACGGGGCCCCGGCCCGGTTAGGCTCGTCCCCCGTGACCGCTGACACCCCGACGCCCGACCCGCAGGTACCCGACCCGGAGCGCCTGCCGGGCTTCTCCACCCGCGCGATCCACGCCGGCTCCGAGGCCGACCCGGCGACCGGCGCGGTCGTCACCCCGATCTACCAGGTCTCCACCTACAAGCAGGACGGGGTCGGCGGCCTGCGCACCGGCCTGGGCACCGGCTACGAGTACTCCCGCTCCGGCAACCCGACCCGCAGCGCCCTGGAGGTCCAGCTCACCGCCCTGGAGCAGGGCGACGCCGGCTACGCCTTCGCCTCGGGCCTGGCCGCGGAGGACACGATCATCCGGGCGCTGTGCCGGCCCGGCGACCACCTCGTCGTGCCCAACGACGCCTACGGCGGCACTTACCGCCTGGTGCACAAGGTGGCCGGGCCCTGGGGCGTGGAGCACACCCCCGCCAACCTCGCCGACCCCGACGCCGTGCGCGCCGCGGTGCGGCCCGGCCGCACCCGGCTGGTGTGGGTGGAGACGCCCACCAACCCGCTGCTGACCATCGGCGACATCGCCGTGCTCGCCGAGATCGCCCACGACGCCGGCGCGCTGCTCGTGGTGGACAACACCTTCGCCACCCCCTACCTGCAGACGCCGCTGCTGCTGGGCGCCGACCTCGTCGTGCACTCCACGACGAAGTACGCCGGCGGCCACTCCGACGTCGTGGGCGGGGCGGTCGTGCTGCGCGACGGCGACGACGGGCGCGGCTCGACGCTGGCCGAGCGGATCGGCTTCCACCAGAACGCCATGGGCGCCGTCCCCGGCCCGTTCGACTCCTGGCTGGTGCAGCGCGGGCTGAAGACGCTGGCCGTCCGGATGGAGCGGCACAGCGACAACGCCGAGAAGGTCGTGGAGTACCTCTCCCGGCACCCGCGGGTGACGACGATCCTCTACCCGGGGCTCGCCTCGCACCCCAACCACGACGTCGCGGCGAGGCAGATGCGCCGCTTCGGCGGGATGGTGAGCTTCCGCACCCGCAGCGCCGAGGACGCCCTGCAGGTCTGCAAGGGCACCGAGGTGTTCACCCTAGGGGAGTCCCTGGGCGGGGTGGAGTCCCTCATCGAGCACCCGGGCCGCATGACGCACGCCTCCACGGCCGGCTCGCCGCTGGAGGTGCCCGACGACCTCGTGCGGCTGTCGGTGGGCATCGAGGACGCCGAGGACCTCATCGCCGACCTCGAGCGCGCCCTGCGCTGAGCCCGGCGCGGGGCCGGGGACGTCCTGCACGCGGCACGCCGGTGCCGGGTGGCGCGACGTCCCCGCCCCGCGTCAGGAGGCGCGCCGGCCCCGCCGCCCCGAGCGCGAGCGCAGGTAGTCGTCCACGACGTACTGCCCCAGCCGCTCCGGGCTCGGGGTGAGGACCCGCCCCCCGTTGCGCCGCGCCACCGCGTCCACGAACCGCCGCAGCCCGGCGTCCTCCCCGAGCATGAAGAAGTTCACGGTCGCGCCGTAGCGGGTGAGCTGGTCGACCTCCGCGATCGTCGCGCGGATCGTCTGCGTCGACGGCGGCCACCGGAACAGCGCCTCGCCGTCCTCCAGGTGCGCCGTGGGCTCCCCGTCGGTCACCACCAGCACGACCGGCTCGGCGTCGGCGTGCCGGCGCAGGTGCCGCCGCGCCAGGCCGAGGGCGTGCTGCAGGTTCGTGCCCTGCACGTAGTCCGGTTCCACCGCCGCCAGCTCCTGCAGGTTCATCGGCAGCGCGTGCAGCCCGAACCCGACGATCTGCAGGGCGTCCTGCGGGAACTTCGTGCCCACCAGGTGCGACAGCGCCAGCGCCGTCTCCTTCATCGGCCCCCAGCGGCCCTCGGCGGCCATCGAGAACGACAGGTCCACGCACAGCGCCACCGCCGCGGACGAACGCCGCTCGGTCTCGACGACCTCGAAGTCCTCCCACGACAGCCGCACCGCCCCGGAACGCCCCACGCCGTTGCGGCGCAACGCGTTCGACACGGTGCGCACCACGTCCAGGGGTTGTTCGTCGCCGAAGCGCCACGGCCGCGAGGCCCCGGTCGGCTCCCCGCCGCCACCGGCGTCGCGGTCGTCGTGGTCGCCGCGCCCGCCGGTCACCGCCCGCTCGAACACCCGCTTCAGCGCCGTCTGCCCGAGCCGGCGCAGCGCCTTCGGCGACAGCGTCATGCCCTGCGGTGACGGGGTGAGCCACCCCTGCCGCTGCAGCTCCCGCTCCAGCTCCCGCAGCCGGCGCACGTCGTCGGCGGCGCCGCGCCCCAGCCGGCGCTCCACCGCCTCGACGTCCACGTCGTCCAGCGTCGCCCCCGGGTGCTCCTGCCCGAGCGCGTCGACCAGCTCGTCGAGCTCGGCCAGCTCCTCCAGCGCCCCGGCGGCGTCGGCGTAACCCAGCGGCTCGCTGCCCTGCGCCCCCCGCACCCGCTGCCCGCGCGAGAAGTCCAGGTCCGGGCGCAGCGCGCGCAGGTTGTCCCCCAGCGCGGCCATCTGCGCCTGCAGGTCGGCGTCGCCGAGGGCCTGCGCCATCAGCCGGGCCAGCTCGTCCTGCTGCTGCGGGGACAGCGAGCGCATCAGCCGCTGGGCGGCGGCGGCGCGGCGGGCCAGGGAGTCCACCAGCTCGTCGACGTCCCCCGGCTCGTCGGGGAAGAGCTCGCCGTGCCGCTGCATGAAGTCGCGGAACATCTCGCCCGTGTCCTCGCCGCGGGCCTGCGCCGCCAGCAGCCGGTTGAGGTCGGCGAGCATGTCCTTCAGCCGCTGCTGCACCGCCGGGTCGCCGGCCTCCAGCGCCTCGCGCAGCCCGCGGAACTGGTGGTCGAGGACGTCGTGGCGCAGCCCGTCGAGGATCTGCTGGTAGATCGCCCGCGCCTCCGGGGAGGTCCAGGAGTAGTCGGCCAGCTCCTGCACCGCCTGGGACGTGGAGCGGGGCAGGGCGTCCAGGCGCGCCTCGGCGAAGCGGGCCTCGTCGTCGTCGCGGCCCACCAGCTCGGCCCGCTCGGTGGCCAGCGCCTGGTCCAGCTGCGCGCGGGCGCGGTCACGAGCAGCCGGCAACGTCCTCGTCTGCCGCCGGGCGGGCGCGTTCGC
>NZ_BAABIL010000339.1:0-4387 GCF_039542765.1 Kineococcus glutinatus | reverse complement strand
CTCCCGCCCGCACGCCGCCGGCGCGCCCCGCCCCGCACGCCGCAGGCAGGAGGAGCCCCGGCCACACCGGCCGGGGCTCCTCGCGCGCACGGCCTCGGCGCGCGGTCTCGGCGCGCGGTCTCAGCGCGCGGGGACGCTGCGCTGGGGCGGGCCCACGTAGCTGCTGAGCGGCCGGATGAGGGCGTTGGACCTGCGCTGCTCCACGACGTGCGCCGTCCACCCCGCGACCCGGCTGAGCGCGAACAGGGGCGTGAACGCGGCGGTGTCGAAGCCGAGCAGGTGGTACGTGGGCCCGGCGGGGAAGTCGAGGTTCGGGTGGATGCCCTTCTCCTCGAGCATCACCCGCGCCAGTTCCTCGTAGATGCCCACCCACCGCTGCCCGCCCCGGGCGGCGGCGACCTCGCGGAAGGCGGCCTCCATGGTGGGCACCCGGGAGTCGCCGTTGCGGTAGACGCGGTGGCCGAACCCCATGACCCTGCGCCCCGCCGCCAGCTCCGCCCGCAGCCACGCCCCGGCCCGCTCCGGCTCGCCGATCTCCAGCATGGCGTGCATGACGGCCTCGTTCGCCCCGCCGTGCAGGGGCCCCTTGAGCGCGCCGACGGCGGCCGTCACGGCGCTGTGCAGGTCCGCGAGGGTCGAGGTGACGACCCTCGCGGCGAACGTCGAGGCGTTGAAGGAGTGCTCGGCGTAGAGCACGAGGGACGTCTCGAACGCCCGGACGGAGCCGGCGTCGGGCACCTCGCCGAAGCACATGTGCAGCAGGTTCTCCGCGTAGCCGAGCGCCGGGTCCGGCTCGACGGGGTCCTGCCCGCGGCGGCGGCGCACGTCCCACGCCAGGACGGCGGGCAGCCGCGCGAACAGCGACAGCGCCTTGGCCAGCTCCGCGTCGGGGTCGTGCCGCTCCGCGCGCGGGTCGCGGGCACCGAGGACGCTGACGGCGGTGCGCAGGACGTCCATCGGGTGGCACGAGGGCGGCAGCGCCTCCAGCGCGGCGCGCACCGCGGGTTCCAGCGCCCGCTGCGCGCGTTCGGCCTCCTGCAGCGCCGCGAGGGCCGCGGCGTCCGGCAGCTCGCCGTGCCACAGCAGGTGCGCCACCTCCTCGGTGCGGCAGGAGGTGGCCAGTTCCTGCACGGGGTAGCCCCGGTACGTCAGCGAGTTCGTCTCCGGGACCACCTCGGAGACGGCCGTGGTGTCCACGACCACCCCCGCCAGGCCCTTGCGGACCTCCTGCCCGGCCGGTGCGCCGCTCACCGCTCCCCCTCCGACCCGTCCTGCGCGTCCCGCCCGCCCTGCGCGGCGGTGAGGGTGAAGTCGTGGATCGCGGAGTCGAACTGCGCGTAGGAGGCGTAGTCGACGAGCTCGTAGAGCCGCCCCCGGGTCTGCATCGCCGGCACGAGGCCCTCCTGGGTGCCCTCGGCGGCCAGCGTCCGCAGGCCCGCCTCCACCGCCCCCATCGCGATGCGCAGGGTGGTGACGGGGTAGATGACGACGTTGACGCCGAGCTGCTCCAGCGCCGCCGCGCTCAGCAGCTTCGACCTGCCGAACTCCGTCATGTTCGCCAGCAGCGGGACGTCGACGGCGGCGCGGAACGCCTCGAACTCCGACTCGTCGGCCAGCGCCTCCGCGAAGATCATGTCAGCGCCCGCGTCGGCGTACGCCTTCGCCCGGTCGATCGCCGCCCGCAGGCCCTCCACGCCGCGCGCGTCGGTGCGGGCGCAGACGACGAAGTCCGGGTCGCGGCGGGCGCTCACCGCGGCGCGCAGCCGTCCCAGCATCGTCGGGACGTCCACCACCTGCTTGCCGTCGAGGTGGCCGCAGCGCTTGGGGTTCACCTGGTCCTCCAGGTGCATCCCGGACAGCCCGGCGTCCTCGGCGACGCGCACCGTGCGCGCGGCGTTGAGCGGCTCGCCGAACCCGGTGTCGGTGTCGAGCAGCGACGGCAGGGACGTCGCACCGGCGATGGCCCCGCCGCGGCCGGCGACCTCCGTCAGCGTCGTCAGGCCGATGTCCGGCAGCGCGAGGTCGGCGGACAGGACGGCGCCGGAGACGTACACCCCGTCGAACCCGGTCTCCTCCACGAGGCGGGCGACGAGCGGGGAGAACGCACCGGGCATGCGCAGCAGCCGCCCGGAGGCGAGCCCGGCGCGGAAGGCGGCGCGCTTGGCGGTGGCGGACGTGGCGGAACCCAGCATCAGAAGATCCCCCTGCCGGTGTCCGCGGGGTCGCCGAGCCGCTCCGCGGGCACCTCGACGGTGAGCCGGTGCAGCTGACCGGCGGGCAGGTCCGGCAGCTCCTCGACGGTGGCGAGGAACCGGTCCTGCTCGGCGGGCTCCACGACGCCCTCGGCGAGGGCCCGGAACTTCTCCACGTACTGCGGCCGGGCGAAGGGGCGGGCGCCGAGCGGGTGGGCGTCGGCCACGGCGATCTCGTCCTCGACGACGGTTCCGTCGTCGAGGGTGATGGTGACGCGGCCGCCGAACGCCTTCTCCGCCGGGTCCGTGGAGTGGTACCGGCGGGTCCACCCCGGATCCTCCTCGGTGCGGATCCGCTGCCACAGCGCGACGGTGTCGGGCCGCTGCGCGCGCTCGGGCAGGTAGGAGTCCACGTGGTGCCAGCGCCCGTCCTGCAGCGCCACGGCGAAGATGTAGGGGACGGAGTGGTCCAGCGTCTCCCGGCTGGCGGTGGGGTCCATCTTCTGCGGGTCGCCCGATCCCGTGCCGATGACGTGGTGGGTGTGGTGGCTCGTGCGGATGACGACGTCCACCACGCGGGAGGTGTCCGGGACCCGCTCGCGCATCCGGCGGGCGAGGTCGATGAGGGCCTGCGACTGGTACTCCGCGGAGTGCTCCTTGGTGTAGGAGTCGAGGATCGCCCGCTTGGGTTCGCCCGGCGCGGGCAGCGGCACGGTGTAGACGTGGCCGGGACCGGACAGCAGCCGGGCGATGACGCCGTCCTCCCCCTCGTAGATCGGCGCCGGCGACGTTTCACCCCGCATCGCCCGGTCGACCGCCTCCACGGCCACCTTGCCGGCGAAGGCGGGGGCGTACGCCTTCCACGAGGAGATCTCGCCCTTGCGCGACTGCCGCGTCGTGGTCGTCGTGTGCAGCGCCTGCCCGACGGCCTGGAACACCGTGCCGGCGTCCAGGCCGAGGAGGGTCCCGATACCCGCGGCCGCCGACGGGCCGAGGTGGGCGATGTGGTCGATCTTGTGCTCGTGCAGGCAGATGCCGCGCACGAGGTCGATCTGCACCTCGTAGGCGGTGGCGAGCGCGCGCACGAGGTCGCGGCCGCTGCGCCCGGTGTGCTGCGCCACGGCGAGCACCGGGGGGATGTTGTCCCCGGGGTGGGAGTAGTCCGCCGCGAGGAACGTGTCGTGGAAGTCGAGTTCGCGCACCGCCACGCCGTTGGCCCAGGCGGCCCACTCGGCGGAGGTGCGCTCGCCCGCGGGCAGGCCGAACACGGTGGCGCCCGGGTCGGCGGGGTGGGCGCGCGCCTGCGCCCGCGCGGACACCACCGGGTGTCGCGCGAGGGAGGCGGCCGCGACGGCCGCGTTGTCGATGACCCGGTTGCCGATCATCTCCGCGACGTCGGCCTCGACCTCCACGGGATCGGTGGCCACGCGCGCCAACTTCCAGGCCAGCTGCTCCTCGGCGGGCGGGCCGTCGGCCGAGCGGTGCGTGCGGACGGTGTGCGACTCCATCGGCGTTGTCCTCCCGAGCGCCCGGCCGCTCGCCGGTCCGCCTTTCGCGGGCCGCCCCTGACGAGGTACCGGCAGCGTTCGCAGCGTACTTCGCGGACCCGTTCCGCCGCTGCTCGCGCGTGCGCGGACCATTGCTGACCGTGCGTGTCGCCACTCCCGGGTGAACTCCCCCTCCCGCGAACGGGTGGTTCCCGGCGGGAGTTGCCGCAGAATTGCACGGTCGATTCCCGTTTTCCGCTTTCTCTGGTTACGATGTCCGCTCGGGCCGTGGTTTTCGGGGGATCCTTCCCCAGAACCGGCGGAACACCGGGTGCGGAACACCGCTCCGCGCTCGAGCCACCGCAGCGCCTCACCGTTTAGTCCCACCACCACGTCCCACTCGGAGTGCAGCATGGCAACGCACGACGTCGCTCTCAAGGTCGCGTCCGAACTCGCCGTCGGCGGCGTCGACCTGGAGGTCCCGGTCAAGAAGAACGGCCGCCGCTACGGCGTCCTCACCATCAGCAGCAACGGCCTGCAGTGGAACCCCTCGACCACGCGCCCGCCGGTGAGCGTCTCCTGGGACGACCTGCAGGACGTGCTCTCCGCCCCGGCCGCCGCCCAGGCCGCACCGGCGAAGAAGGCCGCCCCCGCGAAGAAGGCCGCCCCCGCCGGCCGCAAGCGCGCGGCGGCCGCCGCGCCGGCCGC
>NZ_BAABIL010000338.1:0-7629 GCF_039542765.1 Kineococcus glutinatus | reverse complement strand
CAGGTCCCGGCGGACGCCCCGGACCGGCGGGCCCGGCAGTCCCCCGGCGCGCTCCTGCCGGCGGCGCGGAAGGCGGGGCGGGGCTAGGTGCTGGAGCACGCGGTGCGCGGGAGGGGACGCACGGGACCGGTGTGCGTGGAGGTCGTGTACCCCAGCGAGCGGGACGTGGCCCTGTGGCAGCGGCGCCACGCCGCGGGCGAGGTGCCCAACCGCTGGCCCTACGGGCTGGACCGGATGGGCGGTCCCGGTGTCGACCTCGGCTACCGCAACGTCGCCGCCGCCGGGCGCGCCCGCACCGCGCTGCAGCGCGGGGCGGGCCTGGTGGGGTTGCGGGTCCCGCGGCCCCGCGGGGGTGCCCGGCGCATCGGGCTGGCGTGGGACGAGAACGCCGCCCAGCGGATGGTGGCGCAGGGGCGCTACGGCCGGATGCACGCCGGGGCCATCTGGGTCAGCGACGCGCTGCGGGAGGGCCGGCGGGACGCCGTGACGCGCGCCCGGCTGCGGGCCCTGCGCAGCACGGACGGGGTGTGGTGCCTCAGCCGGGCCCAGCTGGAGCCGTTGCGGGAGCAGCTGGGGACCGGGGGGCCACCGGTGTCGTTCGTGCGGTTCGGGGTGGACCCGGACTTCTACCGCTACCGCGACCACCCCGGCAGGCCGGTGGTCGTCAGCGTCGGCGGCGATCGCGACCGGGACGCGGCCACCCTGTTCGCGGCGCTCGCGGAGGTCGTCCGCGCCCGCCCCGACGCGGAGGTGGTGGTCCAGACGACCTCCGCCCTGCGACCGCCGCCCGGGGTGCGGACCGAGCGGTACCTCACCCACCTGCAGCTGCGCGACCTCTACGCGCGGGCCTCCGTCGTGGCGATCGCCACGCGGCCGAACCTGCACGTCTCGGGCATGACGGTCAGCCTGGAGGCCATGGCCACCGGCCGGCCGGTCGTCATCACCGGCTCACCGGGCATGGAGGACTACGTGACCGACGGCGAGAACGGCTTCGTCGTGCCGACCGGGTCCGCGGCGGCCCTGGCCGAGCGGGTCGTCCACCTGCTCGCCGAGCCCGACACGGCCCGGGAGGTGGGGCGGCGGGGCCGCGCCGCGGTGGAGGCGGGGATGACCAGCGGGCACCTGGCGCAGCAGCTGCTGCTGCTCGTCGGCGCCGCCGCGTGAGCGCGGCGCTCCCCCTCCTGCAGCGACCCGTGCTGCGGTCGGTGCTGCGGTCGGTGCGGCGCACCCGGTTCGACCGGGTCCAGGTGTACCGCACCCTGCGCAGCGCCCACCTGGAGCGGGCGCGCGCGATCGGGGCGACGTCCGTGCTGTACCGCTCGCGGCGCGCCGACTTCGACGAGGCGCTGGCGGAGGGCCTCGACCTCGTCCGGGCGGGCCCGTGGGCGACGGCGGCGACCCTGCTGGCGTCGCGGGTGCGGACGGTGGAGGTGAACGAGCCGCTGATGCTGCCCGCGGCGCGCCAGGGCGTCCTCACCGTGCTCGCGGCCAGGCTCAGCGGTGCGCTGCACCGCGTCGACGTGCGGGTGGTGGCGTACGCCATCGAGAACCGCGACCCCCGCGCGTCCCCCGCCCCCACCGCGCGCCGCCGCCTGCGCCGGTCCCTCGACCTGCGCGCGGCCCGGTTCCTGGCCCGCCACGTCGACCGCATCGCCTACGGCACGACGGGCGCCGCCCACCTCTACGCGGACCTGCTGCCGGGCACCGCCGCGAGAGGCCTCTCGCGCGTGGTGGAGGCGCTGCCCGCCCCGTGCGACTGCCCGCCGGGCACCGGCGCGCGCCCCGGCTCCGTGCTGTTCCTCGGCGCGCTGGAGGAGCGCAAGGGTTTCCACCTGCTCGCCCGGGCCTGGCCGCAGGTGCTGCGGTCCCACCCCGCGGCGACCCTGGCGGTCGTGGGAACCGGTCCGCTGGCCGGCCTCGCGCACGAGACGGCCCGGAACCACCCGGGCGTGTCGGTGCTCGTCGACCCGCCGCGGGCGGAGGTGCACCGGCAGCTGCGCCGGGCGGCGGTCCTGGTGCTGCCGTCCCAGCGGACCCCGACGTGGCGCGAGCAGGTGGGCCTGCCGCTCGTCGAGGGGCTGGCGCACGGCTGCCTGGTCGTCACGACGGCCGAGTCCGGCATCGCGCCGTGGCTGGCCGGGCACGGGCACGTGGTGCTGGACCCCGCGGTGGACGCCGCCGGGGTGGCCGCGGCGGTGGTCGCCGCGCTGGGTTCCGCGCGCACCGGCGCCGAGGTGCTGGCGGACCTGCCGGCGCAGGACGGCCGGCGGGCGGCCGACGCGTGGCTTCACGCCCCGGCGGTGGACCCCCCGGGAGCCGACCCCGCGGCGGTGGACCGGCGGCGCCGCAGGTCGCGCCGGGTGTAGAGGGCGTTCGGGACGACCTGGCACAGCAGGACCGCGACGGCCGAACCGATGATGGGCCCGCCCGCGCCGACCACGCCGACCAGCCACCAGGACAGCGCCAGGTTCAGCGGGACCATCACGAGGATGGGCGGGACCTGGAACCGCAGCCCGGGCTCGTCGGTCATGTACATGCCCAGGGGGTACTTGGCCGCCTGCACCGCGACGAACGCGACGAACCCCCAGACCAGCCAGCCGTCCAGCGCGATCGCGCCGTCGCTCAGGAAGGGCGCCAGCCAGGGCATCAGCAGGGCCAGCACGAGCGCCCCGGCCAGCCCCACGAGGCAGAAGGCCCCGGCCATGGCGAACGGGGAGCTGACGTCCGAGGTGCTGCGGGCCCGGGCGAAGACCGGCCACAGCGCCAGGCCGGCCGCGCTCACCGTCTGCAGCACGATCCCGAACATCGACGCCGCCAGGCCGTACTCGGCCAGGGCGGTGCCCGGGGTCAGGTGGCTCAGCAGCAGCCGGTCGGTCTGCATCGCGACCGGCAGCGCGACCATCTGCACGATCATCGGCCAGGCGGTGCCGAACACGGGCACCCCCCGGACCCGCCGGGGCCTCGGGACGTCGCGGAGCACCGCCCACGCCAGGCCCCTGAGGCGGCGCGAGGCGATGAGCGAGCCGGTCCCGGCCACGACCGCGCCCCCCAGGTAGGAGAACACCGCGAGGTATCCGCCCCCCTGCGCCCCGGTGAGGACGAGCAGCAGCACGGCGAGGACGAACAGCGGGGAGGCCAGGCCCTGCAGCAGGATCTGGACGTGGTTGAGGCCCAGACCGGTGAGGACCCGCTGGCCGACGGCCAGCGGCAGGGTGCAGGCGAAGACCACCAGGCACAGCAGCGCCGCCGTGGGGCCCGAACCGGGCAGGAGGCCGTCGCCGAGCACGGCGGGCCACCACCCGAGGACGCTGACGAGCACACCGGCCCCGGTGATGACCGCCGCCGAGACCAGGACGACCCGCAGGGAGCTGACGAGCGTGCGGTGCACGTGCTCGTCGCAGGCCGGCGAGCGGGAGGCGGCGACGCTGTTCATGACCGCCGCGGCCATCCCGAGGTCCGCGAACGGCAGCAGGGCGGCGACGGACACCAGCAGCCCGTACTGGGCGTACGCCGCCACGCCGAAGTGCTCCAGCACCAGGCGCAGGGAGAAGACCGAGATGACGCCGGAGACCACCATGACCACGAACTTCGCCGCGGCGCTCGTCCCCACCGTCCGCCAGGTACCGTGTACGGAGCGCTGCCGACCGGCGTCCGGTGTTCTCACAGCACCCTTCACCGAATACCCCCATCCCGTCGGCCGGCGGCGCCTATCGTGACATCTCCGAGGTCGCGGTACGGAAACACGCCGGGCCCCGGCGGCCCGGCGGGCGGTGGGGTGCCCGGTCACGGCAGGGCGCCCGCACCGGCCGGCGGTGCGGTGTCCGGCGCCCACGGACCGGAGCCGCCCGGCACCGGCCAGGAGGAGGACATCGGTGGAGTTCATGCAGTACCTGGACCTCCTGCGGCGCCGCTGGGCGGTGCTGTTCCTCTGCGCGCTGCTGGGCGGTGCCTGCGCCTTCGGCCTGTCCGCGCGCAAGGCACCGCAGTACCAGGCGACCGCCACCGTCTTCCTCTCCCCCAGCCAGGGCCAGACGATCGGCGAACTCGCGCAGGGTTCGTCCTACACGCGGGGGCTGGTCCAGTCCTACGTCCGGCTGACCACCACGCCCACGGTCCTGGAACCCGTCATCGCGCAGCTCGGGCTCGACACCACCCCGCAGGCGCTGGCCGGGAGGGTCTCCGCCGAGACGGAGCTGGACACGGTGCTCATCGACATCACCGCCACCAGCGGCTCGCCGGCCGAGGCCGCCGACGTCGCCAACGCCGTCAGCGCCCAGCTCTCCCAGGCCACCGGCGAGCTGTCCCCCGCCGGGCGGGGCGACACCACCGCGATCACGGTGACCACCGTCGCCCCCGCCACGGTGCCGTCCTCGCCGTCCTCCCCGCAGCGCACCGTGGACGTCGCCCTCGGGCTGGCCATCGGCCTGCTGCTGGGCATCGCCGGCGCGGTGAGCGCGGAGGTGCTGAACACCAGGGTCCGCGACGAGTACGACGTCCTCGACGTCAGCGACGTGCCGATCCTGGCCAGCCTGGGCACGGCGCGGGGCAACCGGGGGACGCGCCACGCCGCGCGCGGCGAGTCGGTGGACCCGCGGGTGGAGTCCGTCCGGAGGCTGCGGACCAACCTGCGCCTGCTCGCCGCGGACGGCGCCCCCCAGCGCATCGTCATCGCGGCGGCGGGTGCGGGCAGGGGTTCGGCGGCCGTCGCCGTCGAGCTCGCGGTCGCCATGGCCGACCCCGAGACGCGCGTCCTGCTCGTGGAGGGCGACCTGCGCAACCCGTCGCTGGCCGAGGTGACCGGCACGGCGCCGACGGCGGGGCTGGTCGGCGTCCTCACCGGCCGGGCGCCGCTGGCCGGGGCCGTGCAGCAGTGGGGTTCCAAGCAGCTCGGTTTCCTGCCCGCCGGCGCGGTCCCCCCCAACCCCGACGAGCTGCTCGGCTCCACGGCGATGCGCCGGCTGCTGGCCGACCTGCGCGCCGACCACGACGTCGTGCTCGTCACCGCGCCCCCGGTGCTGTCGGTCGCCGACGCCGCCATCCTCGCCGCCCACGTCGACGGCACCGTGGTCACGGTCGACACCCGCCGGACCACCCGCCGGCAGCTGGAGGAGAGCCTGCGCGACCTGCACATGGTCAAGGCGCACGTCCTGGGCGTCGTGCTGGACGGGGCGTCCTCCCGCCGCCGGGGTTCCGCCCCGGCGGGGACCTCCGCCCTCGCACCCGCCCGGGGGGCGGTGCTGTCCCTGCGTCCCACCACGGGAGGGGGCGAGCGTGCCCCGGTGCACCACGAGGGCGCGTGAGCGCGCCGTCGGGATGGTGCGGGCGGGTGTCCGCGACGGGCTCGCCGAGCGGGAGGCCTGCCTGGCCGTCGCCGCCCGCACCGGGGTGCCCCCCAAGACGCTGCACGGCTGGCTGCGGGACGCGCGGTGGGCCGACGAGGCGCCCGGGCGGCGGGTCGGCGCCGACCGCGCGCTCCTGGCGCCGGTCGCCCCGCGCCACGCACCGGCCGTCACCCGGGCCGTCGCGGCCCTCGCCCTGCTGCTGCTCGGCGCGGACACCGCCCTCAAGGCGTCCCTGACCACCGGGTCGGTCGCCGCGTTCGCCCTCCTGCCCGCCTGGTTCCCGCAGCTGCGGCGCTACCCGGGGGCGCGGGCGGTCCTGCTGGTGACGGTCGCCGCCGCGGTGAGCGGGACCGTCCTCGCGGTGTTCGCGAGCGACACGCACGAGGTGGTCGCCCGCAACGGGTACGGCATGGTGCTGCGCCTGTTCAGCATCGCCGCGGGCCTCGGGGTCGTCCTGTGGGCGCGCCGGTTCCTGCGGCTGGAGACCGTGGTGCTGCTCTACGGCACCGGTTCCCTGATGTCCGGCGTCCTCGACATCCCCGGCTCGCAGAACCCGTGGAAGTACCAGCTCGCGCTGCCGGTCACGCTGATCGTCCTGTCGCTGCTGCAGCGGCTGCGCAGCCGGCTGCCGAGCGTGGCGGCCCTGCTGGTGCTCACGCTGCTGCTCCTCGGCGGTGTCAGCGCCGCCAACGACTACCGCAGCTTCTTCGGCTTCACGCTGCTGACGGGCGTGCTGGTGACCTGGCAGGCCCTGCGGTCCACGGGGGGCCGGGTGCCCAAGCGCGGGTTCCGCGCCTGGACCACGTCGGTGCTGCTCGTCGCGGGGATCGTCTACGCCCTCTACGCGACCGTGACGTCGCTGCTGCTCAGCGGGGCGCTGGGCAGCGAGCTGCAGGCGCGGTCCCGGGTGCAGGTCGAATCGGGTGGTTCCCTCATCGCGGGGGGCCGGCCGGAGTGGTCGGCGACGCGCGTCCTCATGGCCGACTCACCCGGCGGGTACGGCGTCGGCGTCGTGCCCGCCAGCAGGGACGTGCTGCTGGGCAAGACCGGCCTGGCCACCGTCGGGATCTCGCCGGACAACGGCTACGTCGACAACTACATGTTCGGCGGCCAGTTCCGGCTGCACTCGATCGTCGCCGACTGCTGGGCCAACTTCGGCCTGGTGGGCCTGGCGCTGACGGCCCTCGTCGGGTTCCTCCTGCTCAACGGCCTGGCGAGCGCGCTGATCGAGCGCCGCGCCCAGCCGGTCACCGTCCTGCTGTGCCTGCTGGCGCTGTGGGACCTGGCGTTCGGCCCGATCCACTCCGACCTCGGGGAGGTCTACCTCGCCCTGGCCGTGGTGCTCCAGCCGCGGTCCCCGGGGTTCCTGGGGTCCAGGACGACGAGCGCGCCGGCCAGCGTGCCCGACAGCACCGCGGCGACCACCCGGCGCCTGCCCAGCAGCCGCCGCAACCCGCCCCGCAGGGCGACCTCGCCGGCGTAGGCGGGGGCGACGAGGAGCCAGCGCAGCCTCCGCCGCCGCGAGAGGTTCTTGCGGGCGAACAGCAGGCGGTTGCGGCAGTTGTAGCGCCCGTACAGCGGTGACTTGCCACCACCGTCCTGCGTGCCGCCCACCGCGTGCACGACGGTCAGGTCCTGCCGCACGGCGAGCTCCCCGCCGAGCCGCACGCAGCGCACGCTGAGGTCGACGTCCTCCCAGTACAGGAAGTAGGAACCGTCGAAACCCCCCAGCTCCCGCCACAGGTCGCGGTGCACCGCGAGGCAGGCGCCGGTCAGCCACGGGTGCAGCTCGGGCCCGGCGAGGACGCCGGTCCGCCGCGTCCAGCCGTTGCGCAGGGACAGCTCCGCGCCGGAGAACCAGCGCCGCCCGTCGGGGTGGACCACCTGCGGGGAGACCATCCGCCTCGGGTGGGCCAGCACGTCGTCGCGCAGCGCCGCGGCGGTCGCCGCGTCGAGGGCCGCGTCGGGGTTCAGGAACAGCAGCACCGAGCAGCCCAGCTCCAGCGCCCTGGCGGCGCCCGCGTTCGCCCCCGCGCCGAAACCCTCGTTCGACGGCAGCGGCACGAACTCCAGGCCGCGCCGGCGGCACAGCTCCTCGGCGTCGCGGCGGGCCCGCGCCGTGGAGAGGTTGTCGACGACCACGACCACCGCGGGCAGGGCGGACAGGTCGTGCTGCAGGACGTGCCGCTCCAGCAGGCCCGGGTCCCCGTAGCTGACCACCACCACGCCGAGCAGCGGCGCCGCCTCAGCCACGCGCGGCCCCCGGTGACGGGGCGGCGGCCGGTGG
>NZ_BAABIL010000337.1:0-3535 GCF_039542765.1 Kineococcus glutinatus | reverse complement strand
GCCGCGGTGGTCCGGCCGGCCCGGGCGTGCGCGCTGGGAGTCCTCACCGACCAGAGCTCGGCACGCCGGCGCCCGACCTTGAGCCCGCGCCACCCGCGCGTCCCGGACCGGTCCCGCACCGGCCCCCGCTTCCAGCCTCTCCGGGTGCGGATCTCGTGTGGACGACCCGCACCGGTCGTGCTCCACTTCCCCCGTGGGTCAGGACGTGCAGCGCCGCACCCCGACGGGGGCCGACCGCCGACGCTTCCGCGAGCTGCTGCACGTGGAGCTGGAGGTGCTGCGCGGCGAGCTGGAGGCGGGCCGGCTGGCGGGCGCGCAGGCGTGCGCGGGCATCGAGGTCGAGCTGCACCTCGTCGACGGCGCCCAGCAGCCGGCGATGGTCAACGACGCGGTGCTGCAGCACCTGGCGGACGCCAGGTTCCAGACGGAGCTGGGCGCCTTCAACATCGAGCTGAACGGCGCCCCGCACCCGGTGGGCGAGGACGGGTTGCCGCAGCTGCAGGCCGACCTGGCCGCGGCGCTGGCCGCGGCGCGCGGGGCCGCGACGCGGGTGGGCGCGCAGGTGGTCTCGATCGGGACGCTGCCCACCGCGCTGCCGGAGCACTTCCGCGGGCCCTGGCGCAGCGCCGACCCGCGCTACGCGGCGCTGGACGAGGCGATCGCCACGGCCCGCGGGGAGGACGTGGAGCTGCGCATGGAATCACCCACCGGCCCCGAGCGCCTCGCCGTGCACCTGCCGACGATCGGGCCCGAGGCGGTGGGCACCAGCGTGCAGCTGCACCAGCAGGTGGCGCCGGAGGAGTTCGCGCGGCGCTGGAACGCGGCGCAGGCGGTGGCCGGTCCGCAGGTGGCGCTGGCGGCGAACTCCCCGTTCCTGTTCGGGCGGCGGTTGTGGGCCGAGACGCGCATCGAGCTGTTCACCCAGTCCACCGACACCCGCTGCGCGGAGCTGCGCAACCAGGGGGTGCGCCCGCGGGTGTTCTTCGGCGAGCGCTGGATCGACGGCCCGCTGGACCTCTTCGAGGAGGACGTGCGGTTCTTCCCCTCGCTGCTGCCGGTGGTGGGGGAGGAGGACCCGCTGGCGGCGGTGCGGGCCGGGCGGGCTCCGCTGCTGGGGGAGCTGCGGCTGCACACCGGCACCGTGTACCGCTGGAACCGCGCGGTGTACGACGTCGCCGACGGCACCGCGCACCTGCGGGTGGAGAACCGGGTGCTGCCGGCGGGGCCGACACCGCTGGACGTGGTGGCCGACGCGGCGTTCTTCCACGGGCTGGTGCGGGCGCTGGCGCAGGCGCCGGACCCGGTGGAGGAGCGGATGCCGTTCGAGGCCGCGCACCGGACGTTCCAGCGCTGCGCCCGCCTGGGCCTGGCCGCGAGCGCGCAGTGGCCCGGCGTGGGCGAGGTGCCGGTGGACCGCCTGGTGCTGGACGTGCTGCTGCCGCTGGCCGACGAGGGGCTGGGGCGCTGGGGGGTGCCGCGCCAGGTGCGCGACCACTACCTGGAGGTGGTGGCCGGGCGGGCGCGCACGGGGCGCAACGGCGCGACCTGGCAGGTGGCGGCGGTGCGGGACCTGGAGGCCGCGGGCCTGGACCGGCGGGCGGCGCTGGCGCGGATGCTGGCCGAGTACCTGCACCGGCAGCAGGAGGGCGAACCGGTGCACCGCTGGGGAGGGGTGGGGACGTGAGCACCACGGAGGCGGCCGGCGCCGCGCTGGGCACGGGCCTGAAGCCGCGCCACATCACGATGATCTCGATCGCCGGTGTCATCGGCGCCGGCCTGTTCGTGGGCTCGCGCACCGCCATCGCCGAGGCGGGACCGGCGGTGCTGGTGTCCTACGCGCTGGCCGGTCTGCTCGTGGTGCTGGTCATGCGGATGCTGGGGGAGATGGCCACCGCGCAGCCGGACACGGGGTCGTTCTCCACGTACGCGGAGCGGTCCCTGGGGCGCTGGGCGGGTTTCGCCGTGGGCTGGCTGTACTGGTGGTTCTGGGTGCTCGTCATCCCCGTGGAGGCCACCGCCGCCGCGGACATCCTGTCCGCCTGGCTGGGTGCGCCGCAGTGGGTGTGGGCGCTGGCGGTGACGGCGGCGCTGACGGCGACGAACCTGGCCAGCGTGGGCAACTACGGCGAGTTCGAGTTCTGGTTCGCGCTGGTGAAGGTCGTCGCGATCGTGGCGTTCATCGCGCTGGGGGTGGCGGCGATCCTGGGGCTGCTGCCCGGCTCGGAGGTGTCCGGTCTCAGCGGCCTCACCGCGCACGGCGGGTTCCTGCCCAACGGCCTGGACGCGGTGCTGGCCGGCATCACCATCACCATGTTCAGCTTCATGGGCACCGAGATCGTGACGATCGCAGCGGCGGAGTCGGAGGACCCCCGCGGCGGGGTGCGCCGGGCGGTGAACTCGGTGATCTGGCGGATCGGGCTGTTCTACCTGGGGTCCATCTTCGTCGTGGTGTCGCTGGTGCCGTGGAACTCCGCGGAGCTGGCCGCACCGGGCAGCGGCTCCTACCAGTACACCCTGGAGCGGATGGGCATCCCGGCGGCCGCGCCCGTGATGGAGTTCGTCATCCTCACCGCGGTGGCCAGCTGCCTGAACTCGGCCCTCTACACCGCCTCGCGGATGGCGTTCTCGCTGTCCCGCCGCGGTGACGCACCCGCGCTGCTGTCGCAGGTCACCGCCCGGGGCGTCCCCGCGCCGGCGATCCTGGCCTCGACGGCGTTCGGCTTCGTGGCCGTCCTGGGCAACTACCTCGTGCCGGAGAAGATCTTCGAGTACCTGCTCGCCACCAGCGGCGCCCTCGCGCTGGTCATCTACCTCATCATCGCCCTCAGCCAGGTGCGGATGCGCCGGGTGCTGGACCGCGACGGCACGGTCCCGGCGGTGCGGATGTGGCTGTTCCCGTGGCTGACGTACGCCACGATCGCCTTCATCGCCGCCGTCCTCGTCCTCATGCTCGTCCAGCCCGAGCAGCGTTCCCAGGTGGGCCTGTCGGCGGCGCTGACGGTGGCCGTGGTGGCCGCCGGTGTCGTGCTCACCCGCCGGGGAGCGGCCTCGCGCGCACCGTCGGGGTCGACCACCGGCCGCTGAGCCGTTGCGCGAAAGCCGTTGCGCCCGCTGCCCGCAGCGCGTACCCATGTGCCATGGGGACCGGTGTGGCCGGCGGCACGTGGGCGACCGCGGTGGCCCTGCCACGCCTTCCGGGGCTGCGCGTGCGCCCGGCCCGGCCGGCCGACGTGGCCGCCTGGCACGCGATGGTGCTGCGCTGCGAGGCCGCCGACGCCCCCGCCGAGCACCTCTCCGCCGGTGACCTGCTCGACGAGCTGGAGGCCGAGGGGTTCGACCCGCTGCACGGGTCGCTGCTGGCGCTGGACGCGACCGGGGAGGTGCGGGCGTGGGCGACGGTGCACCTGGGCGCGGGGGACCGCGGCGTGCTGCGGGTGCGCTGCGCCGGTGAGGTCGACCCGGGCTGGCGCGGCCGCGGCATCGGCCGGGTGGTGCTGCGCTGGCAGGAGGCCGCCGCACGCCGGCAGGTGGCGCG
>NZ_BAABIL010000336.1:0-6273 GCF_039542765.1 Kineococcus glutinatus | reverse complement strand
TCCGGTCAACGAGTGGATCATGGAGCAGCTCATCATGGTCGACGCCCTCAAGCGGGCCTCGGCCAAGCGCATCACGGTGGTGGCCCCGTTCTACGGCTACGCCCGCCAGGACAAGAAGGGCCGCGGCCGCGAGCCCATCTCCGCGCGGCTGATCGCCGACCTGTTCAAGACCGCCGGCGCGCACCGGCTGATGTCGGTGGACCTGCACACCGCGCAGATCCAGGGGTTCTTCGACGGCCCCGTCGACCACCTGTGGGCGCTGCCGCTGCTGGCGGACTACGTCGGCAAGCGGGTGGACCGCTCGAACATCACCATCGTGTCCCCCGACGCGGGCCGGGTGCGGGTGGCCGACCTGTGGTCGGACCGCCTGGGTGCGCCGCTGGCGATCATCCACAAGCGCCGCGACCCCAACGTGCCGAACCAGGTGAAGGTGCACGAGGTCGTCGGTGACGTCCGCGGGCGCACCTGCGTCCTCGTCGACGACCTGATCGACACCGCGGGCACGATCGTGCAGGCGGCGGAGGCGCTGAAGGCCAACGGCGCCGCCGACGTCATCGCCACCGCCACCCACGCGGTGCTGTCGGGGCCGGCGGTGGACCGGCTGAAGAACTCCCCGATCTCCGAGCTGGTCGTGACGAACACGCTGCCCATGAGCGAGGCGCAGACGTTCCCGCAGCTCACCGTGCTGTCCATCGCGCCGCTGCTGGCCCGGGCGATCCGCGAGGTCTTCGACGACGGCTCGGTCACCAGCCTCTTCGACGGCCGCAGCTGACGGGCCGCGGCCGGTGGGGTGACCCGCCGGCCGCGGGTAGACTGGGGGCGACCTCGGCGAGGGAGGCTGCCGCCTCCGTGATCGACGCGGTGCTCTCCGTGCGCGCTCCGGCGCGGGCTCGTGGGCGCCCTCGCCGCCCCGACCGCACCAGGAGGACCCACCGTGGCCGCCATCCGCATCAGCGCCGAGCCCCGCACCGAGTTCGGCAAGGGCGCCGCCCGCCGCATCCGCCGCGACGACAAGATCCCCGCCGTGCTCTACGGCCACGGCGGGGACCCGGTGCACCTGACCCTGCCGGGCCACGCGACGATGCTCGCCCTGAAGACCCCCAACGCGCTGCTGGAGTTCGAGCTGGACGGCCAGCGCCACCTCGCGCTGGCGAAGGACGTGCAGCGCGACGTCGTCCGGCGCTTCATCGAGCACATCGACCTGCTGACCGTCGTCGGCGGCGAGCAGGTCACCGTCGACATCCCGCTGCACATCACCGGCGAGCCGGTCCCGGGCTCCATCGTGCAGCAGGAGCTGACCACGGTGTCCGTGGTCGCCGAGGCCACCCACCTGCCGAGCGCGCTGGAGCTGTCCGTCGAGGGCGCCCCCGCCGGTCGCCAGATCACCGCCGGCGACCTGCAGCTCCCGGCGGGCGTGACCATCGCCGGCGACCTCGCCCAGATCGTCGCGATCGTCTCCGGCGCTCCGA
This sequence comes from Kineococcus glutinatus, assembly GCF_039542765.1. Lineage (NCBI taxonomy): Bacteria > Bacillati > Actinomycetota > Actinomycetes > Kineosporiales > Kineosporiaceae > Kineococcus > Kineococcus glutinatus. Next base: position 4,804 of record NZ_BAABIL010000336.1, on the reverse strand, counting down.
GCGCCGAGGAGGTCGAGGCCGAGCTCGCCGAGGCCGAGGCCGAGGCCGGCATCGTCCACGACGCCCCCACCTCCACCGAGGAGGACTCCGCCGAGGAGGGCTCCACCGAGGCCGAGCAGGCCTGAGCCCGACCCGCGAGAGGAGGCCGAGCACGCCGTGGCCGTCACCCCGTCCGTCCCCGCCGCGGACGCCACGTGGCTGGTCGTCGGCCTCGGCAACCCCGGCCCGCAGTACGCCGGCAACCGGCACAACGTCGGGCAGATGGTGCTCGAGGAGCTGGCCGGCCGGGCCGGGGCGTCCTTCAAGAAGCACCGCAGCGGTGCCCGGGCGGCCGAGTGCCGCCTGGGCACCGGCCCGGGCGGGCGGCCGGGGCCGCGGGTGGTGCTGGCCGCGCCCACGTCGTACATGAACGTCTCCGGTGGGCAGGTGGTGGGCCTGGCCCGCTACTTCGGTGTCGCCCCCGAGCACCTGCTCGTCGTCCACGACGAGCTCGACATCCCGTTCGCCGCCGTCCGGCTCAAGCGCGGTGGGGGTGAGGGCGGCCACAACGGGCTGCGCTCGATCAGCGCCTCGCTGGGCTCGAAGGACTACCTGCGCCTGCGCGTCGGCGTCGGTCGCCCCCCGGGGCGGCAGGACCCGGCGGACTTCGTGCTCAAGAACTTCTCCTCGACCGAGCGCAAGGAGCTGCCGCTGCTGCTGGTCGACGCCGCCGACGCCGCCGAGGCGGTCCTGACGGAGGGCCTGGAGGCGGCGCAGCAGCGGTTCCACGCACCTGCCTGACGCGTGGCGGCGCGCGGCGAGGAGCCCGCACGCGACGAAGGGCCGGTCCCGGGAAGCCGGGACCGGCCCTTCGGCCGTGGTGGTGCTGGTGCTCAGTGCTCCCGCGCGGGGCGGCGGCGGCCGGCGACGACGAGGGCGGCGCCCCCGGCGACGAGGACGGCACCGGCGGTGGCCCAGGGCAGCACGTCGGCGCCGGTGTAGGCGAGCTCCTCGCCGGAGGAGGCCACGGCGGCCGCGGTGCGGGGCGGGGTGGTGCTCACCGACGGCGCCGGCGAGGGCGGCAGGGTGGAGGCGGACGGCGTCGGGGTCGACGGCGCGTAGTCCACGGCGGATGCGGTGAGGGCCGGGCCGGCGACGGCCACGGTGGACAGGATGCCGACTGCGACCAGTCGGGCAGCGGAAGCAGAGCGCACGGTGTTACCCCCCTGAACGAAACCTGGATCTTCCAGGCGGCCCCAAGGATGACGTACGGTCACGCGTTCGTCCAGCCGTGCGGCACGTCCGGGCGCGTTCGCCACGCAGCGTGACAATCTTGCCACGCGATGATCGTCGACGCCACCCTGAGCTACGAGGCGGGCGTGCAGGACACCGTGCGCACCTGCGGTTCGGCGACCGTCGCGGGCGGCTGGACGCTGGTCGGCAGCAGCCCGGCCGGCCCGGTGAGCTGCCAGCGCACCTGCACCGGCGCGTCCGGGGGCACCGCGACCGACAGCCGCACCAGCTGCCAGCCGCGCTCGGTGTCGACGGCCACCGGGGCGCCGGCCCCGTCCACCTGGACCTGCTCCAGCCCCACCCCGACGGGCAGGTGGAGGCTCACGATGGTCAGCGCCGTGCGCCGGCCGTACGCCGTGCCGGCGCTGAGGTCCTGCATGTACTCCGGGATCTCCTCCGGCACGGGGTTGGTGAGGGTCAGGGTCAGCGACGAGCGGGCGGTGCCCGTCGCGGCGCACGGCGCGGACAGCTCGACCACCGGCTGCATCCAGTAGTTCAGCTTCGAGGCGGCGGCGTTGGTGAGCCCGATGCGCGCCCACGGCCGCTGCTCGCCGAGGTCACCGGCCAGACCCGCCGCCACGATCGCGCGCTGCTCCTCCTCGTGGCTGCTCCACACCGCCAGGTGGCCCTCGCGCGCGGCCAGGGCCCCACCGCGCAGGCTCGACTCGGCGAGCCCGTCCGACAGCACCGCCTGGAACGCCGCCGCCGAGGCGGTCGCGAGGAAGAGCTTGCGGCCGGCGGTGTTCTGGTCGAAGCGGACGTAGGCCTCCCGCAGCAGCACGTCGGGCAGCCGCTCCACCGGCACCTGCCCGAACGGGCCGAGGTCCAGCGGTGCGTGCCCGGCCAGCAGGTCCGCCAGGCCCACGGGGTCGATGAAGACCACCGCGTCGGGGCGCTCACCGCCGGCGTCCACCCACAGGTCCGACGTCAGCCGCCCCGCGTCGGCGGCCTCCGCGCCCACCGTGAGGTTCTGCACCAGCGCCGCCTTGCGCCCGTGCAGGGCGAGGAACTCCTCGCCCAGCACCGCCGGGTCGGCCCGCGCGTCGTAGAGGTCGTCGTCGGTGCCGGTGCGCTCCAGGGAGATCTGCCCGGCGTTGAGGCGCAGCACCGCGTAGGCGCCGACGATGCCCTGGGTGGTGCGGATCTCCGAGGGGTTGGTGAAGGCCACCAGGTAGGTCCGCGGCTCGGGGTCGCCCAGCATCGCCGGCAGCTGCGGCGCGACGTCCGCCGCGGTGCGCAGCAGGGGGACGGCCCCGGCCAGCTGCTCGGCCACGGGGTCGAGCCGGCTCGCGAGCGGCTCGGCGAGGGAGCCGCCGCGCGCCGCCTGCAGCTGCGCGGAGGCGATGTCGGCGCGGCGGGCCAGGTCCTGCACCAGCGGCACCAGGCGGCGCACCGTGGTGACGTCGATGCGCTCGTCGGCGGAGACCACCTCGCCGGAGAGCACCTCCTCGGCCAGCGGCAGGGCGTCGGGCACCGGCTCGGCCAGCAGCGCCGCCGCCGTCGCCGCGGCGCGCACCGCGCGCAGCTGGTCCCCGACCCACGGCACGTGCTCCGCGAGGCGGTAGGGCAGCTGGTTCGTCGCCCGGGCGGCGGTGCGGGAGTCCGCCAGCGCCGCCAGCTCCTCGGGGCGGGCCTCGGCGAAGCGCTGCCCGCGCACGTCGGCCACCAGCCGCGGGGCCGCGTCCGCCACGCGCTGCAGGGCCTGGCCGGCGCGCACCCCGCTGACGGCCACCGCGGCGCCCTCGGCCAGCAGCAGGACCACGAGGGCGCCGAGGGCGAGGCCGACGGCCCGGCGCACCCGGCGGGAGCGGCGCGGCGGTGGCGCGTCCTGCGGCGACGGGGACGGCCCACCGGCCGCGGGCGGGTGCTCGGGATCGGGGTCGGGCAGCACCGCACGGAGTCTAGGCACGGCCCGCGGCGCCCCCGGAGGCCGGGACGTAGGCTGTCAGGGCCGCCGTCCGCCCCGCGATGACGTCGCCACCGCTCCCACGGAGATCCAGTGCACTCCTCGGCATGCCCGGCCGGCACCCGCCCGGCCAGCGCCCGTCCCACCACCGGCCCCACCCGGCCCGGTCGCCCGGCCCGTCCCGGTCACCCGGGCACCCGGCGGGTGCCGCGATGAGCCTCACCGGCCTCCTGGAGGTCCTGCGGCAGGACCCGGCGCTGGCCGCCGCCGTGCAGGCCGCGGCCGCGGGGGACACCGCGGCCCTCGACGTCGTCGCCCCCCTCGGCGCGCGCCCCCCGGTGCTCGCCGCCCTGGCCGCCGAGCGGCCCCTGCTCGTGGTCACCGCCACCGGCCGGGAGACCGAGGACCTCGCCACCGAGCTGCGCTGCTACCTCGGGCCGCAGCGGGTGGCGGAGTTCCCCGCGTGGGAGACGCTGCCCCACGAGCGGCTGTCCCCGCGCAGCGACACCGTCGCCCAGCGCCTGGCGGTGCTGCGCCGGCTCGTGCACCCCGGTGACGACCCCACCACCGGTCCCGTCCGCGTCGTCGTGGCGCCCGTCCGGGCGGTCCTGCAGCCCCTCGTCAAGGGCCTGGCCGACCTGGAGCCGGTGCGGCTGCGCCCCGGCGACGAGGTCGGCCTCGACGACGCCGCCCGCGCCCTGCTCGGCGCCGCCTACACGCGCGTCGACATGGTGGAGCGGCGCGGGGAGTTCGCCGTGCGCGGCGGCATCCTCGACGTCTTCCCGCCCACCTCCGCGCACCCGGTGCGCGTGGAGTTCTTCGGCGACGAGGTCGACGAGGTGCGCTCCTTCGCCGTGGCCGACCAGCGCTCCCTGGAGGTGCTGCCCGAGGGGGTGTGGGCGCTGCCGTGCCGGGAGCTGCTGCTCACCGGTGCCGTGCGCGAGCGCGCCGCCGCCCTCGTGGCGCAGCTGCCCGGCGCGGCGGAGATGCTGACCAAGCTCGCCGAGGGCATCGCCGTGGAGGGCATGGAGTCCCTCGCGCCGGTGCTGGCCGACGGCATGGAGCACCTGCTCGACGTGCTGCCCGCGGGCACCCACGTCGTGCTGGCCGAGCCGGAGAAGGTGCGCGCCCGCGCCCACGACCTCGTCGCCACCGGCGCGGAGTTCCTCGAGGCGGCCTGGGCCAACGCCGCCGCGGGCAACGAGGTCCCCCTGGACCTGGGCGCCGCGTCCTTCTGGACGCTCGCGCAGGTGCGCGGGCACGCCGAGCGGCGCGCGGTGCCGTGGTGGTCGGTGACGACGCTCACCGCCGACGAGGAGCTGCGCGACCTGGAGGACGTGCGCATCCTGCGGGTGGGCGCGCGCGACGTCCTCTCCTACCGGGGGGAGACGGAGCGGGCGCTGGCCGACCTGCGCGGCCTGACCACCGCGGGCTGGCGGATCGTGCTCACCACCGAGGGCCACGGCCCGGCGCAGCGCCTCGTGGAGCTGCTGTCCGGCGAGGACGTGCCCGCGCGCCTGGCCCCCGACGTCGCCGCCGCCCCCGAGGCCGCCCTCGTGCACGTCACGACGGCGTCGGTGCAGCACGGGTTCGTCGCCGAGCAGCTGCGCGTCGCGCTGCTCACCG
>NZ_BAABIL010000335.1:0-3682 GCF_039542765.1 Kineococcus glutinatus | reverse complement strand
ACCCCCGCCACGGGCAGGCCCCCGCGCCGCGCGGCCAGGGCGACCTCCACGGCCGCGGCGGGCTCGACGCCGGGGCGGTGGTGGCCGCTGTCCACCTCGACGAGCACCTGCGCGGAGGTGCCGGCGAGGGCGCGCGCCAGGAGGCCGGCCCCCTCGGCGGAGTCGGTGCCCACCCGCAGCGCCACCCGCTCGGCCAGCGCCCGCAGCCGCACCCCGCGCCTGCCGGCGGCCCACAGCGGGTAGGCGACGAACAGGTCGGTGAACCCGGCGTCGGCGAACACCTCCGCCTCCCCGGTCGTCGCCACGGTCAGGCCCACCGCACCGAGGTCGAGCTGGCGCCGGGCGATCTCGACGCACTTGTGGGTCTTGGCGTGCGGGCGCAGCGCCCAGCCGCGCTCGCGCGCCCGGGCGGCCGTCGCGGCGAGGTTGGCCGCCAGCACGTCGCGCTCGACGAGCAGGCACGGGGTCTCCAGGTCGGCGGGCAGGTCGGCGGCCGGGGCGGCGGTCACGGGAGCGGGCGGAACCGGTCAGGACTGGCTGGAGAACGCCGCGTCGAAGGCCGCCGCCGGGGGCTGGATGAGCTCCCCGAGGCGGCGCACGAACGCCAGCGCGTCCGGCGCGCCCTTGAGGCGGTCCATCCCGGCGTCCTCCCACTCCACGCTCGTCGGCCCCTCGTAGCCGATGGCGTCGAGCTGGCGGAAGATCGCCTCCCACGGCACGTCGCCGTGCCCGACGGAGACGAAGTCCCAGCCGCGGCGGGTGTCCGCCCAGGCCAGGTGCGAGCCCAGCCGGCCCGCGCGACCGTCCAGCTGCTTCTTGGAGTCCTTGCAGTGCACGTGGTAGATCCGGTCGGCGAAGTCGCGCAGGAACCCGACGGTGTCCAGGTCCTGCCACACGAAGTGGCTCGGGTCGAAGTTCAGCCCGAACGCCTCCCGGTGCCCGATGGCCTCCAGCGCCCGCTTCGTCGTCCAGTAGTCGTAGGCGATCTCGCTCGGGTGCACCTCGTGGGCGAAGCGCACCCCCACCTCGTCGAACACGTCGAGGATCGGGTTCCAGCGGTCGGCGAAGTCCTGGTAGCCGGCGTCCACCATCGCCGCCGGCGTGGGCGGGAACATCGCCACCGTGTGCCAGATCGAGGACCCGGTGAAGCCGGTGACGGTCTTCACGCCGAGCCGGGCGGCGGTGCGGGCGGTGTCCTTCACGTACTCGGCGGCGCGCCGGCGGACGCCCTCGGGGTCGCCGTCGCCCCACACGGCCGAGGACACGATGTCCTTGTGCCGGGCGTCGATGAGGTCGCACACCGCCTGCCCGGACAGGTGGGCCGAGATCGTCCACACCTCGAGGTCGTACCTCTCCAGCACCGCCTTCTTCTCGGCGATGTAGTCGTCGTCGACGGCGCCGCGGGTGGAGTCCAGGTGGTCGCCCCAGGTGGCGATCTCCAGGCCGTCGAAGCCCCACCCCGAGGCCAGGCGGCACACCTCCTCGAAGGGCAGGTCGGCCCACTGGCCGGTGAAGAGGGTGACGGGCCTGGGGGTCGAACGCGGCATGACGTGCTCCTCGTGCTCTCGGGTCAGACGGTCGTGTACGTGGACGAGTTCGCGGCGCTGCGCTCCACCGCGTCGAGCACCCGCTGCACCTGCAGGCCCTCGGCGAAGGACGGCGAGGGGTCGGAGCCGGCGGAGACGGCGGCGAGGAAGTCCTGCAGCTCGTGGACGAACGGGTGGTCGTAGCCCAGCCCGTGCCCCGGCGGCCACCAGTTCGCCACGTACGGGTGGGACGGGTCGGTGGCCAGGATGCGGCGGAACCCGCCCTCGGCGTCGGGCAGCGTCGCGTCGCAGAACTGCAGCTCGTTCATCGACTCGAAGTCGAAGGCGAGGCTGCCCAGGGAGCCGTTGACCTCCAGGCGCATCGCGTTCTTGCGGCCCGGCGCCATCCGGGTGGCCTCGAACGTCATGAGCGCCCCGCCGCTGCCGCGGGCGATGAACGCCGCCGCGTCGTCGACGGTCACGTCGCCGTACTCCGCGGACGCCTGCGCACCCAGACCCGTCTGCTGCCCGGTGCGCTGCGCCTCCAGCGGCCGCCTCCTGACGAACGTCTCCAGCACGCCGGTGACGCCGGTGATCGTCTGCCCCGTCACGAACTGCGCGGCGTCGACGATGTGGGAGCCGATGTCGCCCAGCGCGCCCGCGCCGGCGAGGTCCTTCCGCAGCCGCCACGTCAGCGGGAACTCCGGGTCGACGATCCAGTCCTGCAGGTACACCGCCCGCACCTGCCGGACCTCGCCGAGGCGACCGTCCGCCACCAGCTGCCGGGCCAGCGACACCGCCGGCACCCGCCGGTAGTTGAAGGCCACCATGCTGCGCACGCCGCGGGCGGCGGCCGCCCCGGCGGCGGCGGCCATCCGCTCGGCCTCCTCGACGGTCGTGGCCAGCGGCTTCTCGCAGACCACGTGCTTGCCGGCCTCCAGGGCCGCGATCGCGATCTCCGCGTGGCTGTCGCCGGGGGTGCAGACGTCGACGACGTGCACGTCGTCGCGGGTGAGCACCTCGCGCCAGTCGGTGCTGGAGGACTCCCAGCCGAACAGCTCCGCCGCCTCGGCGGTGCGGGTGGCGTCACGACCCACCAGGACGGCGCGACGGGTGCGCAGCGCGGGGCTGCCGACGTGGTCGACCGTCCGCCAGGCGTGGGAGTGGACGGCCCCCATGAAGGAGTGCCCCACGAGGGCGACGCCCAGCGGCTGCTGCGGGTCGGGGCGGTCGGTCACGGTTCCTCCTGCTCCTCGGTCCGGTCGGCGCCGACCGGACCGCTCGAAACTCCTCGATGTCCTGGTCGGACACGCGCGGGGGCGAGTCTGCCCCCTGCGCCCGCGCGGCACGAGGGCACCCGCCCTCCCGGCGTGCTCCGCACGTCAGGCACGCACGGCTCGCGCACCGCCCGTGAGGACGCCGCGCACCGACGACCACGACCGCAGCACCTGCGCCACCTGCGGGTGCGTCTCGGCGGCGACCGCCTCGGCGTGGGCGCGCTCCAGGACGTCGTCGACGAGCACCCGGGCACCGGTGGCGGCGGAGGTGACGGCGGCCTCCACCATGGCCAGGCTGAGGACGTTGGCGTGCACCTCCCCCATCGGGGTGCCCCCCGTGCGCAGCGCGGTCGCGAACTCCCGCAGCGAGCCGGCGATCTCGTGCCCCGGCGGCACCGGTGCCACCCCGTCGCCGCCCGCCGCGGCGGGCAGGGGGTCGCCGTCCACCACGGGGGCCTCCTCGCCGTCCCAGCGCACGGTGCCCCGCTCGGCGCTCAGCCGCCACGACCCGTTCCAGGACGTCTCCGCCCCCGAGCTGCACCAGCTGCCCGTGTACACGTAGCGCACGCCACCGGTCATCTCGAACACCGCGGTGGCCGCGGCGTCCCCGGCGTACCAGCTCCACGGCGGGTTGAACTCCTCGCAGTAGACGCTGACCGGTTCCTCGCCGAGGAGGAACCGGGCGCTGTCGAACGGGTGGATGGCCATGTCCAGCAGCAGCGGGTGCGCCATCTCCTCGCGGAACCCGCCGAAGTGCGGGGCCTTGAAGAACTCCGTCGTCAGCACCCCCGGCGCGCCGAGGCCCCGCACGTGCTCGCGCAGCGCGAAGAGGTGGGCGTTGTACCGGCGGGACTGGCTGACGGCGAACAGCTGCCCCGT
>NZ_BAABIL010000334.1:0-13697 GCF_039542765.1 Kineococcus glutinatus | reverse complement strand
GGGCGCGGTGCCCCGGCGCTCCCACCGCGCGGGCGGGCCCGGGGTCAGCGGACGGCGGACTCCTCCTCCACGAGGGCCCGCGAGCGGGCGGCGACGCCGAGCGCCCAGGCCGAGGAGTTCGCCGCCGCCAGCGCGTCCAGCCGCTCCACGAGGGCGCGCGCCTCCTCGCGGTGGCCGCTGCGGACCGCGGCCTCCACGAGGTCGGGGTACGCCAGCGGCGTGACGTGCAGGAAGGGGTCCGCCACGAGCGGGCGCAGCGCGGCGCAGGCGTCGGCGTAGCGGCCCTCGGCGAGGTCGCGCACCGCCAGCGCGGTGACCCCGGCGGCCGTGACCCCGCCGAAACCCGCGGCGGTCGCGCCGGCGGCGACCGCCTCGACCTGCTCCCGCGGTGCACCCGCCCAGGCGAGCGCGGCGACGTTGACGACGTGCTCGGCGTCGTAGCCGATGGCGCGGCGCAGCTCCCGCACCTGCTCCACGAACTCACCGGCCCGGCGGGGCGTCCCGCCCTGGATCTCCGCCGAGGACGTGATCCACAACACGGTGTCCAGCAGCTGCAGCGAGCCCGCGTCCCGGGCCGCCGCGGCGGTCCGCTCCAGCAGGGTGCGGCGGGCGGGCGCGTCCCACAGGGCGGTGGTGACCGCTACGCTCGTCACGCCGTGGAGCAGCAGTTCGGCCGGCTCCAGCCGGTCGAGGGCGGCGAGGGCGCGGCGCAGCTCGGGCACGGCGTCGGGGTAGGGCAGCAGGACGAGCGCGCTCAGGGCGCGCAGCAGCGTCGCCGCGGTCCCGGCGCGCAGCTCGGCGCCCGCCCGCATCCGCAGGCCGAGCTCGCGCAGCGTGGTGCCCTGCAGCAGCCGCTCGGGGGGCAGGGCGTGGTCGAAGGCCCGCAGCAGCGCGTGCTGCTCGAGGGCGTCGTCGTGGCCGTGGAAGCACTCCGCGGCCGCCAGCATGGCGGCCGCGCCGGACCGCAGGGCGGGGTCGGCGCCGAAGAGCGCCAGGCTGGCGCGGATCGCGACGAGCCGGCCGCGCGGGACGGGGTCGAGGGCGTCCTCGTCGACGTCGTCGAGCAGGTTCCCGGCCAGCCGCGCCGCACCGGCACCCAGTGCGGCCTCGGCGGCCGCCACCAGCCGCGCCTGCCTGGTGGCGCCCGGGGGTGTCAGCGCGGAAGCCTGCGCCAGCACGCGGGCGCGGGACGACAGCCCACCCCGGCCGCCGGCGACGTCGGCCACCCGCTCCAGCCGGTCGGCGACGCCGGGGTCCGTGCCCAGGGTCGCCTTGGCGGCGTGCCAGGCCTCGAACTCCGCCAGGCCCAGCGCCGCCGCCGCGGCCGACAGCGCCCGGTGGACACGGCGGCGGTCACCGCCCCGGGCGGCGTTGTAGGCGGCCGAGCGCACCAGCGGGTGCCGGAACCGCACCGGGTCGGCGAGCTCCACGAGCCCGGCCGCCTCGGCCTCGTCGGCGGCGGCGGCCACGACGCCGAGCTCGCGGGCCGCCGCGCGGACGAGGTCGACGGTGCCGGTGGAGCCGGCGGCGGCGACCACCAGCCACAGCTGCGCGTCCCCGGACAGGTCCCGGACCTGGCGCAGGTAGTGCTCCTCGAGCCGGCGCCCCACGGGCAGGGGGTCGTCGGAGAGGCCCGCCTCCGTCAGCCGCCGGGCGCTGAGCTCGCCGGCGAGGTCGATGAGCGCCAGCGGGTTGCCGCCGGTGGCACCGGCGATCTGCGCGGCCGCCGCCGGGTCGACCGCCTCCGGCAGCGAGGAGGCCAGCAGCCGGACCGACGACCCTAGGTCCAGGCCGGTGAGGCGCAGCGCCGGGACGCCCGCCAGCAGCGCCCCGACGTCGCGGTCGTCGCGAGCGGCGAGCACCAGGGCGGCCGACTCCGCCTCCAGCCGCCGGGCCACGAACGCCAGCGCGTCGAGGGATTCGGCGTCGAGCAGGTGGGCGTCGTCGACCGCACACACCACCGGTTCCACCTCCCCGGCGGCGGCGAGCAGCCCCAGCACGCCCAGGCCGACGAGGAACCGGTCCGGCGGCGGTCCGGCGGCCGCGCCCGCCGCGACGCGCAGCGCCTCCTGGTGGCGCTCGGGCAGCGACGGCAGGTGCGCGCGCAGCGGGATCATCAGCCGGTGCAGGGCGGCGTACGGGATCGTCGACTCCGCCTCGCAGCCGTCCACCCCGAGCCGGCGCATGCCGGCCGGCCCGCTGGTCGTGGCGGTCAGCAGCGCGGTCTTGCCGATGCCGGGGTCGCCTACGACGAGCAGCGCGCCGCCGCGGCCGTTGCGGGCCCGGGTCAGCAGGGCACCGATCCGCCGCTGCTCGCCGTCGCGCCCGAGGAGCCCTGCGGAGCCCGTCACAGCGGCGGACTGTAGTGATCCCCGCCGGGGGCCACCAGGGGCTGCGGTGCCGGGACACCGCGCGGGATCGTCCGCGCCCCGGGGACCGCCGGGTTCAGGCGGGGGGCGCGAGCACCAGCTGCCGCAGGGTGTCGACGTACCACTGCCGCAGCTGCTGCGGTGACCAGCCGAAATCCAGCACGTAGAGCTGGTAGGGGTCGAAACCGTTGAGCAGGGCCATGGTGTCGGCGTGCTGCTGCACGGAGCGCTCCGGGCGCAGCAGGCCCCGGTCGGCCAGCACCTGCGCGGCCGCCAGGTTGTCCGCGCGCCGCCGCCGGGCCAGCCCGGCGTAGAGCTCACCCAGCCCGGGGTCCTCGGTGGCGGCAGCGCTGACGGTGCGCCACATGGCGATGCCGGCCTGCTGCCCGGCGAGGACGACGTCGGCGATCCGCCCGGCCAGCTCGGGCGGGTCGGCCTGCAGCACGCCCGCCCAGGGCTCCTGCGCGGAGAGGGGTCCTGCGGTCTCCACCCCGGCGAAGGCGTGGGAGAACGCGGCGATCAGCAGGTCGCGCTTGGGACCGGCGGCCCCGACCGACTCCGGGGACACCCCGGCGCGCCGGGCGATGACGGCCAGCGTGGTGCGGGCGTAGCCGAGCTCGGCGAAGCACCCCGCGGCGGCCTCGACGATCCGGCGGCGGGTCTCGGCCGCCTGCTCGGCGCGACGGGTGGAGTCGTACCTGCGCCGGGGCCTGGCGGAAACCTCCTTGGCAGGTGCGGACTCATTCGCTACGTTGCTCATATCCAATACGGTACCACCGTAACTAATCACTCACCCGAAGGTCCCGCCATGTCGCGCATCCTCATGCCCAGCTCCCCCATCCACGGACACGTCGCCCCGATGATCCAGCTCGGGCGCGGCCTGCTGGAGCACGGACACCGCAGCACCGTCCTCACGGGCACCAAGTACCGCGCCGCGGTGGAGCGGGCCGGGCTGGACTTCCTGCCCCTGCCGGCCGAGGCGGACTACGACGACGCCGACCTGGACGCCTGGCTGCCCGGCCGCGACCGGTACAAGGGCCTGGCCGCCGTCCGCCACGACATCACCGGCATGTTCCTGCGGCCGCTGCCGGCCCAGCACCGCGCCCTCACCGCCGCGCTCGCCACCGGCGGGTTCGACCTCGTGCTCTCCGAGAGCGCCTTCCTGGGGTCGCTGCCGACCCTGCTCGCCGTCCCCGCCACCGAGCGGGTGCCCGTCCTGGGCATCTCCGCGCTGCCGATGACGCTCACCAGCGTCGACTGCGCCCCCTTCGGCCCCGCGCTGCCGCCCGGGCGATCGGCGCTGGCCCGGCTGCGCAACCGGGCGCTCAACGGCGTGCTGCACGCCGGGCCGCTGAAGCCGCTGCGGACCGCGTTCGAGGCGGCCCTCGCCGAGGTCGGCGCACCGCCCGCGCGGGGCAACGTCTTCGACCAGCTCACCGCGTTCGACCTCACGTTCCAGCTCTCCGCCCGCGGCCTGGAGTACCCGCGCCGGGAACTGCCCAGCACCGTGCACTTCGTCGGCCCGATGCGACCGGCGCCACGCCCGGCGGCCGACCTGCCGGCGTGGTGGGGGGACCTGGACGGCGGACGACCCGTGGTCCACGTCACCCAGGGCACGACCGACAACGCCGACCCCACCCGGCTGCTGGCCCCGGCCATCACCGCGCTGGCCGGTGAGGACGTCCTCGTCGTGGCCACCACGGGCGGCCGGCCCGTCGCCGAGCTCCTCACCGCCCTGGGCGGCGAGCTCCCGGCGAACGCCCGCGTCGGGGAGTTCCTGCCCTACGACCGGCTGCTGCCGCGCACCGACGTGCTCGTCACCAACGGAGGTTTCGGCGGCGTGCAGCAGGCCCTCGCCCACGGCGTGCCGCTCGTCGTCGCCGGTGCCACCGAGGACAAGCCGGAGGTGGCCGCCCGCGTGGCGTGGGCAGGCGCCGGGGTGAACCTGCGCACCGGATCGCCCGCGCCGCAGCGCATCCGGCGTGCCGTGCGCCGGGTGCTGCACGACGGCACCCACCGGCGGGCGGCGGTCGTCCTGCAGAGCGAGATCGCCGGCTACGGCGACCCGGTCGCCACCGTCGCCGCAGCGGTCGCCGACCTCACCAGCTCCCGCGCGGCGACCGGGCCGGCCGCCTGAACCGCGGCGGGCCTGCCACCGCGGGACCCGCCCGGCGTCAGGACGCCAGGCCGATGGCGTACTCCGCCCAGAACACCCCCGCCGCCGGGCCGCCGTTGCAGGTGCCGTCGGACTCCCCGACCCGCTTGATCCACAGGTTGGCGTCCTGGTTCCCGGAGGACACCGCACCGGGGGCGGCACCGAGCTTGCGGCCCAACGGGTTGCACCACTGCCCGTCGGAACCCCGGCCGTTGCGGGAGGTGTCGATGACGTAGCGGGAACCACCGGTCAGCGCCGACAGCCGCTCGGCGTAGGCGCGCTCGGCGGCGGTGTCGACGAAGTTCGACACGTTCGTGCTGAAACCCCGTGCCATGGAGATGCCCGCGGTGGTGAGCCGGTCCGCCATCGTCTGCACCTGGCCCCCCGTCCACGCGGAGTTCCCGGCGTCGAGGTAGATCGCCGTGATGCCCGCCGCACGCAGCTGCTGCACCGCGGTGCGGATCAGGCCGAGCCGGTCGCCCTGCCCCTCGCAGGCACCGTGCTGCGCGATCGCGTCGGGTTCCACGACGACGGCGGTGCGGGTGCCGCGCAGACCCTCGGCGACCTGCGCCGTCCAGGAGTTGTAGGTGGCGGCGGTCAGGCCGCCGGCGGAGAAGTTCCCGCAGTCCCGGCCGGGGATGGCGTAGGTGGTGACGACACCGGTGCGCCCGGCGGCGTTGGCGCGCAGGGCGTACTCGCGGACGGTGCGCGCGACCGTGCCGGTGCTGTTCCAGTCCCCCACCCACAGCGACACGCCACCGCGGGTCATGCGGTCCAGGGCGGCGGCGCCGGCCGGGTCCGAGGAACGGCGCGCGGCGGCCTCCGCGGCGCTGGTGTAGGTGGGGTCCGCGTACGGCGCGGCCGTCGCGAACACGTTGCCGCCCACGGGGGCCGCGGTGGCGGTCGCCGTCGGGGTCGCCGTGGCGGTGGCGGTCGGGGTCGCCGTGGGGGTCGGGACCTGCGTGCCGGTGGTGCTCATCGCGACCTGCTGCACGTGCACGTTGCGGTCGCACGTGCCGGGGATGCTGGCGTCATTGACGTACCGCACCACGACGGCGTGGGTGCCCGCTGTGAGCCCGCTGCCGATCACGTAGCTGCGGTACGGGGTGCTCGCCGCGTTGACGACGCCGACCCGGCCGAGCACCCTCCCGTCGGCGCTGACCTCCAGCACCGGGGCCTGCGCGCCGCACAGGTCCGCTCGGGCGGTGAGGACGACGCCGCCGGAGCCGGTGGCGGTGGTGCTCGCGGAGGCGTTGGCCCACAACGAGATCCCGCTGCCGCTCACCCGCCCCGCCGACGAGGGGGTCAGCGTCCACGTGCTCGCGGCGTCGGCCGGTGCGGTCAGGACGAGGGGAGCGGCCACGGCGACGGCGGCTGCGGCGGTACGACGCATGGGCGGGAGTGTGCAGCACCGGAGATCACCGGAGCGAGCCCCGGCGTCGGATTCACAGGAACGCGCGCAGGACCGGTGCACGTCCCGCGGCCGTTACCACCGGCGCGCGACCGCCCCACCGGCCGGGGTCCAGGTGATGGAACCGCCCTCGAACGTGCTGCGCCGGCCGCCCGGGACGGCGAACTCGTCGGAGGTGGGCAGGCCGAGGAAGGAGTGCTCGAGGTTCAGCGCCTGGTACTTGCGCGCGATCTCGCCGTGGATCTCGAAGGCGCCCCTGCTCCAGGTGTAGATCCGGCCGCCGACGAACTCCGTGTAGGTGCCGGCGCGGGTGGGCAGGTCGTACGTCGATGCCGTCGCGGCACCGAGGACACCCCGGTCCTCCCACAGGGCGCGGTACTTCGCGCGGGCCGGGTCGAGGACGAGGTGCCCAGCGGCGCCGGGCCGCAGGTACAGGGAGCCGCGCGGGCCGTCGTGGGCGACGGCGCCGGCCGGGGTCGTGCGCGGGGTCGTCGACAGCGTCCCGGAGTCGCGCGGGATGTCGTTGGTGTAGGCGTCCACGGAGGCCCAGCCGTCGCACACGGGGACGGCGACGGTCACCTTCGGATCCCAGCCGTCGCTGGAGTCCACGGTCAGCATGTGGACTCCGGGCTCCAAGCGCACGGGGATCGTCGTGGTACCCGAGCCGGTGACCGTTTTCGTGACCCGGGGCCGGACGCCGCTCACGACGAGGGTGTCGGTACCGGTGCCCTCGTGCTCGACGGTCAGGAGCGTCCCGGCTTGCCCGAGGACGCACGTCGGGCGCGAGGTCGGCATCGTGATGGTCGCGGCCTGCGCCGGCGTGGCGGTGAGGGCCACGGCGGCAACGGTGCCGGCGGCGGCGAGGGCGGGGCGGAGGGTCAACGGGGTTCCTCTCGACGGGGTTCGACCCGTACCTCGCTCAAGATCGCCTCGGCGTTACAGCGTGCCGTTCGGCCGTGTCGCGGCCGGCCGGCGCGGTCAGGTGTCCTTGCGCCAGGCCTTGCGCAGGGAGGTGCCGAAGACCGCGACGGCCACCGCGACGGCGGGTCCCACGCCGATGGTCGATGTCCACGCGGAGCGCGTCGGCGGACGGCCCGGCGCCGTCAGCGGGTGCCGGGGTGCTCGGGTCCGTCGTCGCCGGGCACGGCGTCCTCGCGGTCCTCGTCGCCGATCCGGACACCGGCCGTCGGATCCCCCTGCCCGGTGCCGCCCGGGGCGTCGTCCTGCAGGCCGAGCGGGTCCTGGGGGTCGCGCGCAGGAGGCGCGGGCGGGCCCGAGTTGGACGCCCGCGCGTTCTCGCGGCTGCCCTGGTCCTGCACCTGGCGGACCTCGGCGTTGTCGAACACGTCGACGGTGTGGTCGGTGGGGGTCGAGGTGTCGCTGTTCTCGCTCACGAGAGGCCACCCTTCGGCCCGCGCGCCCCGGCCGCCACCCGAGCGCGCGGCGGCGCTGCGGGCTCCTCGTCCCCACCCCGCCCGACGCGGGGCCGGGCGCCCCCACCGGATCAGGCGGCGCCGCCGAGTCCCCGGACGATCCGGTCCAGGTAGTGGCGGCGGACGGCGGCGTGGCGGGTCAGGGCCTCGGTCAGGGTGAGGAGGCTGGTGCCCCGGCTGAGGTTCTCGGCCTCCTCAACGGCGTCGCGGTAGCGGACGGCGGCCCCCAGCAGGGCGGGGTCCAGGGCCAGCTCGAGGCTGACGCGGTCGGCGCCGCTCTCGACGGCACGCAGGGCCTGGCTGCGGATCTGCAGGCGGGCGGACTCGAAGTCGCGCGCGGCGGTGTCGAGGCGGCGGGCCAGGCCCAGGAAGTCGGTGGCGCCCGGGGTGCGCGCGGCTGCCTCTTGAGGGGCCTGCTCGTGCAGCAGGACGAGCTGGAGCTCGCGGAGGAGGTCGTCCATGTGGGTCTTGGCGGCGATGACGTCCGCTGCGGGCAGGTCGGGCACGGTGATGAGCGTCTGCGCCGCCGGCCCAGCGGCGGTCCGCGGGTGGGCCGGCCCGGCGTCGTCGCCGAGCGTGGCCCACATCTGCAGCAGCTCGTCCGCCGTCACGTCGGGCTCCGGCGCCGCGGAGGTCGGCAGCAGGTGCGCCCACACGCACTTGCCGCCCTCCCGGGGGTCCACGCCCCAGCCGGCGGCGAGGGCGTTGACGAGGGGCAGGCCGCGTCCGCTCATGGCGACCAGGTCGAGGGTGCCCGAGAGCGGCTGGGTGGTGGAGCCGTCGCACACGTCGACCCGGAGCCCGCCGTCGAGGACGCGCAGGTGGACCTCGAAGTCGGTGCGGGCGTGCAGGACGGCGTTGGTGGCGAGCTCGGCCACGACGAGGGCGGCGTCGTCGGCGACCCCGTCCACCTCGTGCGCCTCGGCCCACGAGGTGGTGAAGCGCCGCGCCAGGCGCACCGACTCGAGGTCGGGGACGCAGCGGATGTGGTCCCGGCGCGCTCGGTGGTGGGAGGCCGGCCGGTCCACGGCAGCGTCTTCACCTCCGGGCATCTCGCTCCCCGCATCCTGCGGCGCGCCGCTGCGGCGCCGCGCCTGACCGCGCTCCAGCCTCCAGTCTCGCACCGGGGCGACGACCACGTCGCGGCCGCCGCCGCCGCGTCTCCCCGGGCAGCCGGGTGCGGCGGCGGGCCCGGCGATGAGTCCGCGCCACCACGCCGGTCTCACCGGGTGCACGCCCACCCCGACACGCGAGGAGCGCACCGTGACCGCCTCGACCACCGCCCCCGGTCGCTACGCCGACGTCAACGGCGTCCACCTGTACGTCGAGACGCACGGCAGCGGGCGCCCGCTGGTGCTGCTGCACGGCGGCCTGGCGTCCGGGGAGATGTTCGCCCCGCTCCTGCCCGCGTTCACCGCGGACCACCAGGTGGTGCTCGTCGACCTGCAGGGGCACGGGCGCACCGCGGACGTCGACCGGCCGCTGGACGCGCGGCTGATGGCCGACGACGTCGCCGCGCTGGTCGACCACCTGGGCCTGGGGCCGGTGGACG
Source organism: Kineococcus glutinatus (assembly GCF_039542765.1). Classification (NCBI taxonomy): domain Bacteria; kingdom Bacillati; phylum Actinomycetota; class Actinomycetes; order Kineosporiales; family Kineosporiaceae; genus Kineococcus; species Kineococcus glutinatus. Next base: position 4,777 of record NZ_BAABIL010000334.1, on the reverse strand, counting down.
TGGTCGGGTACTCCATGGGCGGCAAGGTGGCGCTGGACGTCGCGATCCGGCACCCCGGCACGGTCCGCCGCCTGGTCGCCGCGTCGGTCCCCGTCCGCCGCGACGCCTCCTACCCGGAGATCCTGGCGCAGCAGGAGCAGGTCGGTGCGGCCGCGGCGGAGTTCATGAAGGGCACCCCGATGTACGAGCTGTACCAGCGCGTCGCGCCCCGCCCGGAGGACTTCCCCCGCCTGCTGGACAAGATCGGCGCGGCGCTGGCCCAGGACTTCGACGTCACGGAAGAGGTCCGCGGGCTCACCGTGCCGACGCTGATCATGGCTGCGGACGCGGACATGGCCCCGCCCGGCCACTTCGTCGAGGTGTTCGGGCTGCTCGGCGGCGGCCGGCGCGACGGCGGCTGGACGGGCGAGGGACGGCCCGAGGGCGGCCACGCGCTCGCCATCCTGCCGGGCCTGACGCACTACGACCTCGCCTCGTCCCCGCTGTTCGCCGCGACCGCGCTGGCGTTCCTGGACCGCGACTGACCACGGGCGCCCGCGACGCCGGGGACCCCGGCGGGGGGTCACGACCCGGCGGGGCGGGCCTTCTGGGGGTGGATGGTCTCGCCGCGCGCGAGCATCGCCACGAACTCCGCGATCCTCCGCTCCCGCGTCCCGGCTCGCTTCACCGTCGCCAGCCGGTGGATCAGGGCGTAGCGGTTGGTCCTGGTGAGCACGTCGAACATCGCCTGCGCCGCCGGGTCCGCGGCGATCGCGGCCGCCAGCTCGGCCGGCACCTCGGCCTCGGACGGCGGCGCGTAGGCCGCCGCCCAGCGCCCGTCGGCCTGCGCCGCCAGGACCGCCGCACGCCCCGCCGGCAGCATCCGCCCCTGCTCCTCCAGCCGCGCCACGTTCGCGACGTTGCGCTGCGACCACGGGCTGCGCGGCCCGCGCGGGGTGTAGCGGACCGAGGACGTCTGCTCGTCGCGCTTGCGGCCCTGCCCGTCGATCCAGCCGACGCACAACGCCTCGTCCACCGCCTGCTGCCACGTCAGCGACGTGGTGGTGCCGCCCTTGCGGGTCAGCGCCAGCCACACCCCCGGCGAGGACGCGTGGTGCTCCAGCAACCACGCGCGCAGCTCCGCGGCGTCGGCGACGACCAGCTCCTCCAGCTCTGCGGCGGGCACAGCCGCACGCTAACCCCCGGTCACGACACGGGCGCCGGTCCAGGGGGCGGGGAAGAGACGGCGGAGGGACGCGGTTGGGTCCGACGACGCAGTGACGACGGACCGACGGAAGGCACCACCCCTCGTGAACCTGTTCTCCCCCACCACCCTCGGTGACATCCAGCTGCCCAACCGGGTCGTCATGGCACCGTTGACGCGCCTGCGGTCCGGCGCCGAGGGGGTGCCCGGGCCGCTGGTGGCCGAGCACTACGCGCAGCGCGCCAGCACCGGCCTCATCGTCACCGAGGGCACCTACCCCAGCGCGGAGTCCCGCGGCTACTGGGGCCAGCCCGGCATCGTCACCGACGAGCAGGTGGCGGGCTGGCGCGCCGTCGCCGACGCCGTCCACGCGCGCGGCGGCCGCCTCGTCATGCAGGTCATGCACGCCGGCCGCGTCTCGCACACCGACATCACCCGCACCGACCGGATCGTCGCGCCCAGCGCGATCGCCATCCAGGGCCAGGTGCACACCCCCACCGGCAAGGCCCCCTACCCGGTGCCGCACGCCCTCACCACCGCGGAGATCCGCGGCGTCGTCGACGACTTCGTCACCGCCGCCCGCCGCGCCGTCGACGCCGGCCTGGACGGCGTCGAGGTCCACGGCGCCAACGGCTACCTGCTGCACCAGTTCCTCGCCCCCGGCTCCAACACCCGCGACGACCGCTACGGCGGCTCCCCGGAGAACCGCGCGCGGCTGGCCGTCGAGGTCACCACCGCCGTCGCCGAGGCGGTCGGCGCGGGCCGGGTCGGCATCCGCATCTCCCCCGCGCACAACATCCAGGACGCCTTCGAGCAGGACCCCGCGGACGTCGAGGACACCTACCAGGCGCTCGTGGAGGGCCTCGCCCCCCTCGGGCTCGCCTACCTCAGCGTCCTGCACGCCGACCCCGCCGGCGGCCTCGTGCAGGGGCTGCGCAAGCGGTTCGAGGGGCCGCTCATGGCGAACAGCGGCTTCGGCGTCGTCACCACCCGCGAGGACGCCGTCGACCTCGTCGCCGACGGCGTCGCGGACGTCGTCGCGGTGGGGCGCGCGCTCATGGCCAACCCCGACCTCGTCGAGCGCTGGCAGGGCGGGCACCCGGAGAACGAGCTGGTGCAGGCCACGGTCTACACCTCCGGCGCCGAGGGCTACACCGACTACCCGTTCCTCGACGCGCGGGGCTGACGGGCACCCGGACCCCGGGAACCCGAGTTCCCGGGGTTCAGGTCCCGCGGTTCCAGGTCCCGCCCGGCAGGCACGAGTGCATGCACCGGTGGAACGCGTCGAACTCCTCGGGGTCGCCGCTCCACAGCCGCTGGGTCATGAGCACCGCCACCAGGTCGTGGGCGGGATCGGCGTAGGCGGTGGTGCCCAGCCCACCGGACCAGCCGAACCGGCCGACGGTGTCCCACGCCCGCACCGGTTCCACGGTGACCCCGGTGTGCAGGCCCCACGAGGTGCCCGGGTCGAGCCCGTCGCCCGCGGCCGCCCGCTGCGCCGGGGTGAGCTGGTCCGACGTCATCGCCACCACCGACGCCGCCGACAACACCCCCCGGCCCCCGGCGAGCAGCGCGGTGAACAGCGCCAGCAGGTCCTGCGCCGTGGACAGCAGCCCGCAGGAGAGGGACTCGAACACCGGTGGCGCGGCCGGGTCCGGTGCGGCCATCACCCGCAGCGCCCCGCCCGGACCGGTCTCCCACAGGGTGGCGACCCGCCCGGGGTCGGTGGCGCGGAAGGCCGTCGACGTCATCCCCAGCGGCCGCAGCACCCGCTCGTCGAGGACCTCCCCCAGCGGGCGTCCCGTCGCGCGCGCCAGCAGGACCGCGAGGACGTCGCTGCCGGTGTGGTACATCCAGCGCTCCCCCGGCTGGTGCGCCAGGGGCAGCGCGCCGAGCCGGGCCGCGAACTCGTCGTGGCCCACCTCCGGGGGGAACGGGCCGGGTTCCAGCCCGGCGTCAGCGACCGCGTTCCGCAGCGGGCCCGGCTCGTCCACCCACCCCAGCCCGAACGTCATCGTGACCAGGTCCCGCACCAGCACGGGCCGGTGGGCGGCGACGGTGTCCGCCAGCGGTCCCCCCGGGTCGCGCAGCACGCGCGGTGCCGCCAGCTCCGGCAGCCACCGCGCCACCTCGTCGTCCAGCGCCAGGACGCCGTCCTCCACGAGGGCGCAGACGAGGACACCGGCGACGGGTTTCGTCAAGGACGCGGTGCGGAACTGCGCGTCGGGCCGCAGCGGCGCACCGCCCGGGCTGTGGGCACCGCCGACGAGGACCTCCACCCGCCCGCGGTGGGAGATCGCGGCGACGTAGCCGGGGACGTCCCCGGCGGCGACGCGCCCGTCGAGCAGGTCCCGCACGGGCTCGAAGGTCCCGGAGCCCGGCGCGCTCACCGGGTCACCGTCCCCGCAGCGGCAGCACCACCCGCAGCGCCGGTTCCCGCAGCCACAGGCCCGCCCACATCAGCGTCCCCACGTAGACGGGGAACAGCACCGCGGAGAACAGCGGGTCCTCCACGCGCAGGTGCGCGGTGACCGCGCCACCGAGGTAGCCGGTGAGCAGGACGGCCCCGAGCACGGCCGTCGGGCGGAACAGGTGCAGCGCCAGGCACGCCAGCTGCACGACCCCCATGACGACGGACGCGCCCACGGCGAAGCCGAGCCGCTCGGTGGCCTCCGCGACGGGCTCCGGGACGGCGACGTGCATGATCCCGTCGAAGAGCATGAACGCGCTGAAGAGGGCGGTGAGCAGCCAGCCGGCGGCGGCCCGGGCGCGGTGGGGCGCGGTCGTGGCGGGGGTGGACCTCGGGGTGGCGCTCCGGGTGGTGGTGCTCATCGCAGGCTCCTCGGGTCGGCGTGCTGCGTCGGTGGGGTGGACCTCCGCGCGACGCGGAACTCATCGCCCGGCGCGGTGTGGCGCCGCAGGTCCTCGTCACCGGCGGCGTGGGCCACTCCAGCTTCGAGCGCTTCATGGACGGCACCGCGGTGCTCAGCCCCGCACCCTTCGTGCCCGTCGCCGGGGACGGGGACGTCACCGATCCGGCGGGGCGGGTGGTGTGGTCCCGCGAGCGGTTCACGGCTCTGCTCCTCGGCGAGGTCCGCCGGCTCCACGACGACGAGGACGGCTACGGACCCCGCGGAGCCGGGCACATCAACCACGTCGACGTCCCGGCGGAGGTCCTCGACGCCTACCGGCGCCTGCTCGCCGCCCACCCCAGATCGGCACGCCCGGCGTGTGGGTCGTGACCGGCCCGGGGGGATGCTCAGCCGCCTGGTCACCGGCCCGCTGACCGTCGACGAGCCCGACCGGATCCTCGACTGCGCGAGCAGATCAAGCAGTGGCGGTGGGGGTGCGATCGCGCCCTGGACCGCACGCCGGAGTACTGCTTCGATCACATCGAGGAGCTGTTCGAGGACACCGGGCAGGACGCGCCCTAGCGTCCGAGGCGCTGGCGCCGTGGGACGGAGTCCGCGATGTGCGCCGGCAGGCTGGCCGCACGTCGACCGACGATCAAGGCCGGTCCGGGCAGCACCACAGGCCATCGCGGAGCCGGCACGGGGACTCGAACCCCGAACCGCCCGATTACAAGTCGGGTGC
>NZ_BAABIL010000333.1:0-2942 GCF_039542765.1 Kineococcus glutinatus | reverse complement strand
CGCCGTGCGCGTGCGGCCACGGCGGGTGCGTGCGGTGGGTGCGGACCTCGACCGCCCGCCGGTGCCCCGCCCCGTGCGACGATGGGCGACACCCCGCGCAGCACCGGCGCCGGCCGGCACCACCCACGAGCACCACCCACGAGCACCGCCCACGAGCACCGCAGCGCAGCACCACCGACTGCCCGACGAGAGGTCCCGACGAGCGTGTCCCCGAAGGCGACGACCGCCCTGGCCCCGGCCGCCACGCCGCCGGAACTCATCCGCAACTTCTGCATCATCGCTCACATCGACCACGGCAAGTCGACGCTCGCGGACCGGATGCTGCAGCTGACCGGCGTCGTCGACGAGCGGGCCATGCGCGCGCAGTACCTGGACCGGATGGACATCGAGCGCGAGCGCGGCATCACCATCAAGTCGCAGGCCGTGCGGATGCCCTGGGCCAGCGGCGGCACCACCTACGCCCTCAACATGATCGACACCCCCGGGCACGTCGACTTCACCTACGAGGTCTCCCGCTCGCTGGCCGCCTGCGAGGGTGCGGTGCTGCTGGTCGACGCCGCCCAGGGCATCGAGGCCCAGACGCTGGCGAACCTGTACCTGGCGATGGAGAACGACCTCACCATCATCCCGGTGCTCAACAAGATCGACCTGCCCGCGGCGCAGCCGGACCTGTTCGCCGAGGAGCTCGCCGGTCTCATCGGCTGCCAGCCCGAGGACTGCCTGCGGGTGTCGGGCAAGACGGGCGCGGGCGTGGAGCACCTGCTCGACGAGATCGTCCGGCAGCTCCCCGCCCCGGTCGGCGACCCGACCGCCCCGGCGCGCGCCATGATCTTCGACTCGGTCTACGACACCTACCGCGGCGTCGTCACCTACGTGCGCGTCATCGACGGCAAGCTCTCCCCGCGCGAGCGGATCGCGATGATGTCGACCAAGGCCACCCACGAGCTGCTGGAGATCGGGGTGAGCTCCCCCGAGCCCACCCCGTCCGACGGCCTCGGCGTGGGGGAGGTCGGCTACCTCATCACCGGCGTCAAGGACGTGCGCCAGTCCAAGGTCGGCGACACCGTCACCAACGCCGCCAAGCCCGCCTCCCAGGCCCTCGGCGGCTACCGCGACCCCAAGCCGATGGTGTTCTCCGGGCTGTACCCGATCGACGGCTCGGACTACCCGCTGCTGCGCGACGCCCTGGACAAGCTCAAGCTCAACGACGCCGCGCTCGTCTACGAGCCGGAGACGTCGGCGGCCCTGGGTTTCGGGTTCCGCATCGGCTTCCTCGGCCTGCTGCACCTGGAGATCGTGCGCGAGCGGCTGGAGCGGGAGTTCAACCTCGACCTCATCTCCACCGCCCCGAGCGTGGTCTACGAGGTGACCATGGAGGACCGCAAGGTCGTCACCGTCACCAACCCCTCGGAGTTCCCCGGCGGCAAGGTCGCCGAGATCCGCGAGCCCGTCGTGCGGGCCACGGTCCTGTCGCCGAAGGACTACATCGGCACGATCATGGACCTGTGCCAGGAGCGCCGCGGTGAGCTGCAGGGCATGGACTACCTGTCGGAGAACCGCGTCGAGCTGCGCTACCGGCTGCCGCTGGCGGAGATCGTCTTCGACTTCTTCGACAACCTGAAGTCGCGCACCCGCGGCTACGCCTCCCTGGACTACGACGTCGACGGCGAGCAGGCCGCGGACCTCGTCAAGGTCGACATCCTGCTGCAGGGCGAGCAGGTCGACGCGTTCAGCGCGATCGTCCACAAGGACAAGGCGTACGCCTACGGCGTGATGATGGCCGGCAAGCTCAAGGACCTCATCCCGCGCCAGCAGTTCGAGGTCCCCATCCAGGCCGCCATCGGGGCCCGCATCATCGCCCGCGAGAACGTCCGCGCCATCCGCAAGGACGTCCTCGCCAAGTGCTACGGCGGTGACATCACCCGCAAGCGCAAGCTGCTGGAGAAGCAGAAGGAGGGCAAGAAGCGGATGAAGATGGTCGGCCGGGTGGAGGTCCCGCAGGAGGCCTTCATCGCCGCGCTGTCCTCCGACGCCGAGGCCGCCGGGGACAAGGCCGGGCGCAAGCAGTAGCCCCGGCGCGGGACGAGGAGGATGCTTGCCGCGCCCGGCGAAGGCGCCGGTGTCCTTCCAGCCCAGCGGAGGCATCCATGTCCTCACCCGCCCACACGCCCGTCGTCTCCGGCCGCGCCTACCCCGTCACCGAGGTGGGCGGCGCCGCGCCCTCCTCGCTGGAGGAGTTCGCCGCCGACACCGTGCTCGTCCTCGACGGCGGCTACGTCGTCGGTGGCCGAGGCGTGCGCACCGGTGACGAGGTCGCGTTCTACGAGAAGGCCCCCGGCGGCAAGGACGTCCGCGTCTGGTGCGTCCGGCAGGTGCGGCCGGGCGTCTTCGAGGCGGTCCACGACGCCAGGTTCTGACGCGCCGGCCACCGCCCGGCCCGGGGTCGCCGACCTCAGGCCGGGCAGCCACCGCCCGGCGGTGCGGGCAGCGGTGCGGGCAGCGGTGCGGGCAGCGGTGCGGGCAGCGGCCGCGGGTCGTCCAGCGCCGCCCAGCGCCCCCCGACGGGGCCGTAGCGCCACGCGGGGCCGGTGGTGAGCAGCTGCGCCAGCGCCGCCAGCAGCCGGTCGACGTCCTCCGAACAGGACCCCACCCCGGTGGAGACCCGCACACCGCCGTCGGTCAGGCCCAGCGCCGCGGTGAGCCGGTGCGCGCAGAAGCGGCCGTCGCGCACCCCGATGCCGTGCTCGGCCGACAGGTACGCGGCGACGAGGCCTGCGGGGAGACCGTCCACCGCGAACGTCACCACCCCCACCGCGTCCCCGCCGCCCAGGTCCGCCACCCGCACACCGGGCAGCGCGCCCAGCCCCGCCAGCAGGCGCCCGCGCAGCGCGTCCTCGTGCCCGCGCAGCGCCGCGGCGGGCAGCACCGCCAGCACCTCGCAG
>NZ_BAABIL010000332.1:0-558 GCF_039542765.1 Kineococcus glutinatus | reverse complement strand
GCCGAGGGCGTCGCGCTGCTCGTCGCGGCGGAGGACGCCGCCGCGGGCACGGCGGCCCTGCTCGGCAGCCCCGTGCGCGACGACGTCGCCTGGCCCGCCCGGGGGCGCGCCGACGAGCGCACCGCGGAGCTGGTGGCCGGCGACGGGGAGGACGCCCTCGTGGTGGACGGCGCCTCCCTGCCCGCCGACGCGGACCTGACGTACACCCCGACGGGCCGGGCCACCCTCACCACCGGCTCCGGTGAGCTCGCGGCGCTCGTCGCCGACGACGAGCTGTCCGCGGCGCTGGAGGACACCGGCGCGCAGGGCGTGGCGGGCGTGCAGCGCTTCCTCGCCGAGGCCGCCACGATCACCCTGGAACGCCCCTACGACACCCGCGGCCTGCTGGCCGTCGCCCCCCGCGGCTGGAACCCCGAGCCGTCCGCGGTGGCGGCGCTGCTGGCCGCGCTGGAGGACACCCCGTGGGTGCAGCTGCAGCCGCTGTCCGCGCTGCGGGCCACCGCCGCGCCGGACGGGGCGGGCGCGCAGCTGGCCGGCGGCGCGAGCCCCGGCACGAGC
>NZ_BAABIL010000331.1:0-2290 GCF_039542765.1 Kineococcus glutinatus | reverse complement strand
TTCCCCACCACCTCCGAGGGCGTCAAGGGCTCCGACCTCACCGCCGAGCAGAAGGAACTGCTGCTCGCCGCGATCGAGACGTGGGTCGGCGACATCGACGACACCAACGCCGCCACCATCCTCGCGAAGTACGAGAGCGAGCTGGACGACACCTACGTCGCCTACTCGGGCACCACGGCGATGGACCAGATCGGCGACTACATCCGCATCGACGGCCCCTCGGTGTGGATCGAGTCCTCCATGCAGAACGGCGTCGTCCTCGAGGGCGCGCACCCGCACGCGGTGTGGCGGGACAAGACCACCGACTACGCCGGCCTGAAGTCCTGACCCGTCCCTCAGCCCGTCCCCTCCGAGAGGTGCTCCCGTGAACAGCTCGACGTACCGCAGGAAGAACCCGGTCACCATCGGCGCAGGTGTCGCCGTGCTCGTCGGGCTGACCGCCGTGGGCGCGCCCGCCGCCGTCGCCGACGCCAGCTTCGACCCCAGCGCGTCCACCGCGCGCGTCGCGGGCGACAACCGCTACGCCACCGCGGCCCAGATCGCGCAGACGACCTGGACCACGGCGCAGACGGTCGTCGTCGCCAACGGCGAGACCAACGGCATCGACGCGGTCTCCGCCGCCTACCTCGCGGGAGCGGTGGACGCCCCCGTGCTGCTGACCCGCGCGGGGTCCGTGCCCGCCGAGACGGCCGCGGCCATCGCGGCGCTGGACCCCGAGCAGGTCCTCGTCGTGGGCGGTGAGGCGTCCGTCTCGGCCGGCACCTACGACGCGCTGACCGCCGGGCGCACCGGTGAGCGCGTGAGCGGCGCGAACCGCTACGCGACGGCCGCCGAGATCGCGCAGGCCGTCGACGAGGCCCCGACGACGGTGTTCCTCGCCCGCGGTGACGTCAGCAGCGACCAGGTGGCCGCCGACGCGCTCGCCGCGACGCCCGTGGCCTTCCGCGCCGGCGTCCCGGTCCTGCTCACCGCCGCGAACGGGCTCCCCGCCGCCACCGCCGAGGCGCTCGAGGCCATCGGCCCCACCTCCGTCGTCGTGCTCGGCGGCGAGGGCGCCGTGAGCGCCCAGGTCGCCGCACAGGCGCAGGCCGCCGCCGGCGCCGCCGGCGTGACGCGGCTGCAGGGCGGTGACCGCACCGGGACGGCCGCCGCGATCGCCGGTTCCCAGCTCGCCACCGCGGCCGGTTTCACCAAGACGGGCGTCGCCATCGCCAACGGCTACCGCATCGACGCGCTCGCGGCCGGCCCGGCCGCCGGCAAGGCCGGCTACCCGCTGCTGCTCACCGGGTCCACCACGTCCATCGGCTCCGGCACCCAGGCCTACCTCGAGGCCAACGCGGCCACGCTCACCGCCGCCCAGGTCTACGGCGGCACGAGCGCCGTCTCGACCGCCGTCGCCGTCGCCGCGGCCCGCGCCGGGGGCAACGCGGACCCCGCGGGCAGCAGCGACGTCGTCGCGCTCGCCGAGGCGTTCGCCGCGACGCTCGACGAGGACCAGCGCACCGCGCTCAACCAGGAGTACACGTTCGAGAACGCCGCGAACTGGTCGAACCTGCCCAACGGGCTGCTCACCGGTGGCGCCGGCGGCGGCGGCGGTGCACCGACGCCGAGCGGCACCGCGACCGGCACCGCGACCAGCACGCCGACCGGCACGGCGACCGGCACGCCGACGCCGAGCGGCACCATGACCGGTGCGCCGACCGGCATGCCCACCGGCATGCCCACCGGTGGACCCGGCGGTGGCGGCACCAGCACCGGCCGGGTCGGCCTGCAGACCAGCGAGCTGTCCGAGGAGCAGTGGACGGCGCTGGAGGCGTTGCTGGCCGCCGCCACCGGGACCGCCGAGAACGAGGGTTTCGACGAGATCCTCCAGCACCTGGCGGCCGACGACTACCTCGGCGAGAACGGCGGCGGGGACACCTACAACCGCGACCAGTACTTCATCGCCTTCCTCGGCACCCCCTCGGACTCGGGCACGTGGGAGCTGCAGTTCGGCGGGCACCACCTCGCCGTCGCCAACACCTACGTCGACGGGGAGCTGGCCGGGGCCACCCCGTCCTTCCGCGGCATCGAGCCGTTCGAGACCGTCGAGGTCGACGGCGTCACGGTGCAGCCCGAGCAGCAGGAGCAGGCCGCGTTCGTCGCGCTGCTCACCTCGCTGGACGAGACCCAGCTGGCCGCCGCCGAGCTGTCCAGCTCCTACGGCGACATCCTGCTCGGGCCGGGCGAGGACTGGGCGTTCCCCACCACCTCCGAGGGCGTCAAGGGCTCCGACCTCACCGCCGAGCAG
>NZ_BAABIL010000330.1:0-9715 GCF_039542765.1 Kineococcus glutinatus | reverse complement strand
GTGGACACCAGCCGCAACGGCGCCGGGGCCACCTCGAAGTCCGAGGACGCGCTGGCCTGGTGCAACCCGCCGACGGCCCGCGTCGGCACCACCCCGACGACGAGCACGGACAGCACGCACTGCGCCGCGTACCTGTGGGTGAAGGAACCCGGCACCTCCGACGGTTCCTGCCGCGACGGCGAGCCCGCCGCCGGGACGTGGTGGCCGGAGCTGGCGCTGCGCCTCACCTCCGGCTGATCCCGGCCGCACCGACACCGAACACCGCAGTTCCGCCACGAGCGGAACGGACAGGAAGGAAACGCCATGCTGCACCTGCCCAAGACCGTCCTCGCCGTCGGCTCCCACCCCGACGACATCGAGCTGGGCTGCGGCGGCACCCTCGCCCGCCACGTCGCCCGCGGCGACCGCGTCATCATGCTCGTCATCACCAAGGGCCAGGCCGGTCCGGGCGACGTGGCCGCGCGCATCATCGAGCAGGAGCACGCCGCCGCCACCCTGGGCGCCGAGCTCGTGTGGGGCGACCTGCCCGACGGGCGGGTGTCCAACCACGAGCTGCACCTGGTGCACCTCATCGAGTCCGTCATCCGCGCCAACCGGGTGCAGGTCGTCTACACCCACGGCGTGGAGGACACCCACCAGGACCACCGGGCGGTGGCGCTGGCCACTCTCGGCGCGGCCCGGCACTGCCAGCAGGTGCTGACGTACGAGTCGCCCAGCAGCTACGGGTTCAGCCCGCGGGTGTTCGTCGACATCAGCTCCGCGATGGACAAGAAGGCCGCCGCGCTGCGCTGCCACGGCAGCCAGGTCGCGGACTCGGCGATGGTGTGCCTGGACGCCGTGCACAGCCAGGCCGGCTACCGCGGGTTCCAGTCGAGGGTGGGCAGCGCGGAGGGGTTCGTGCCCCACCGGATCGTGCTGGAGGTCTGAGCCGGCTCCCGGGGCGACGCGGCGCGGCGCCGGTCCTACAGCGCCGCGCCCGCCCCGATCCCCGCCGCGGCGGCCCCCGCGGTCAGCAGCAGCGTCGCGGCGGCGTATCCCGCGGCGGTGCGGGTGGTGTGCTCCCGCCCCAGCCGCAGCACCTCGACGCTGGCGGTGCTGAACGTCGTGTAGCCGCCGCAGAACCCGGTGCCGAGCACCGCGTGCAGCGCCTCCCCCACCCCCGCCCCGGCCAGCGGCCCGCCGGGCAGCGCGGCGCCGGCGAGCAGCCCCAGCAGCGCCGAACCGGTCGTGTTGACGAGCAGGGTGGCCCACGGCAGCCGCGCCGCGGGGAAGCGCCGCCGCAGCGCCAGGTCCACCCCCCAGCGGGCGAGCGCACCGAGGGCCCCCGCCGCGCACACCACCGCGAACAGCAGCACCCCGCTCACCGACCACCCCGCCGCGGCAGCCGGCCGGCGAGGGCCGCACCCGCCGCCGCGCAGCCGACGCCGCCGACCACGCTGAGCAGCGGGTAGAGCACCGCGACGGCGGTGGCGCCCTCCCGCAGCAGCAGGTCCACCTCCACCGCCAGCGCGCTGTACGTGGTGAACGCGCCGCAGAACCCGGTGCCCAGCAGCAGCCGCGCCCGCTCCGCCGCCGGGCCCGGCCGGGGCAGCGCCGCCAGCAGCGCCCCGAGCAGGAAGGCGCCGGCGAGGTTGACGAGCGTGGTGGCCAGCGGCCAGCCCGAGGCCGGCACCGGGACGAGGGCGGCGACGCCCCAGCGGGCGGCGGTCCCCGCGGCACCACCGGCCGCGACGAGGAGAGCAGGACGCACCGGCACGCCCCCATCCTGCCCGGCCCGCACCGGCCTACCCTCGGGGACCGTGACCGCCACCGCGCAGCCGGAACCCGTCGACGGCCCCGCCCCGCTGCACCGCAACGTCGCCCACGTCCAGCGCGCCCTGCACGAGCGCGGCTGCGACGCCGAGGTGCGGGTGCTGGCCGACGCGGTGCGCACCGCCGCCGAGGCGGCCGCCGCCCTGGGCGTGGAGGTGGGCGCCATCGCCAACTCCCTGGTGTTCCTGCTGGACACCGGGGACGGCGCGGGCACCGGCACCGAACCGCTGCTGGTGCTCACCAGCGGCGCGCACCGCGTCGAGGAGGACGTGCTCGGGCCGGCCCTCGGCGGCGTGCTGCGGCGGGCGAGCGCCGCGCAGGTGCGGGCGGCCACCGGCCAGCCCATCGGCGGGGTGAGCCCGGTGGGGCACCCCGCGCCGCTGCGCACCGTCGTCGACGAGCAGCTGCGCCGACACCCGCGGGTGTGGGCGGCGGCGGGGCACCCGCACGCGGTGTTCTCCACCACCCACGACGAGCTGGTGGCGCTGACGGGCGGGACGTCGGTGCCGGTCGCCGCGGACGGCTGAGGCCGCGGCGGCGCCCCGCCCCCGCATCCGTGGTGGACGGGCGACCTCACCACCGGTTCTTCCATGATCCGTGGGTAAGCTCGGGTGGTGTCCATGCTTCCACCCGAGGACGTCGGCTTCGCCGCGTCGGGGGATGCCGCAGCGCGCTGGCCGGCCTTCGGCCTGGAGAGCGTGCCGTGGCAGCCGGCGGATGCGGCGTACGGCCCGCGGTCGGGGCGCAGCCGCCACCAGGGTCCCTACGAGGCGGCCGTACCGGCGGTGATCGCGCATGCGCGACCCTCGCTGCCGGTTGCGGCGATGGCGCTGGTCACCGAGGCCAGCGCCGAGATCGCCCGCTTCGACGGGGAGGTGCTGGGCTCCGGCCGCGTGATCTCCTTCGCGGCGCTGCTGCTGCGCACCGAAGCGGCCAGCTCCTCGCAGATCGAGCACCTGACCTCCTCACCGAAGGCCATCGCCCTGGCCGAACTGGGACGCCGCGGGCGGGCGAACGCCGACGAGATCGTCGCCAACGTCGCCGCGATGCACACCGCGCTGCAGCAGACCGAGCACCTGGACGTCGAGGCGGTGCTGGAGATGCACCGGGTGCTGATGACGACCTCGATGCCGCACGCCGCCGGGCGCTGGCGCAGCGAGCAGGTGTGGATCGGCGGCTCGGGGCGCAGTCCGCACGGCGCGGACTACATCGCGCCGGTGCACCAGCGGGTACCGGCGGCGATGGCGGACCTGATGGCGTTCATCGCCCGCGACGACCTGCCCGTCCTGGCGCAGGCGGCGCTGGCGCACGCGCAGTTCGAGGCGATCCACCCCTTCCCCGACGGCAACGGACGCACCGGGCGCGCCCTGCTGCACGCCCAGCTGCGCGTCGCCCGGCTCGCGCGCGAGGCGCTGGTCCCCATCTCCGCGGGCCTGCTGGCCGACACCGGCAGGTACTTCCAGGCTCTGGACGCCTACCGGGCCGGGGACGTCGAGCCGATCGTGCGACAGGTGTGCGAAGCGGTCTTCCCAGCGGTGGGCAACGCCCGCCGGCTCATCGCCGACGTCCGGGACGCGCGGGCCCGGTGGGCGCAGCAGATCCGCGCCCGCCGGGACGCGGCCGCGCTGCGGCTGGCGGACCTGGTCATGACGCGCCCGGTGGTGGACGCCAAGCTCGTGGCGGAACAGCTGCAGATCTCACCGGTCAACGCGCAGGTGGCCATCGACCGCCTGGTGGACGCCACCGTCCTGGAGCAGATCGGCAACGGCCGCCGCGACCGGGTGTGGCAGGCGCCGGAGGTCCTGGCGGCCATGGAGGACTTCGCCGCCCGCGCCAGCCACCGCGTCCCCTGACGCGGAGCAGACGCCCCGGGAACCGCCCCGCCCCCGCCTCACACCAGCCGGTGCGCCGGGGAGTTCTGCGCGGTCCTGCCCGGGTCGCGGGTGACGGCGTCGCCGAGCACCTCGTCGATGCGCCCGAGCAGTTCCGCGGGGATCTCCACCCCGGCCGCCGCGACGTTCTCCGCCACCTGCTCGGGGCGGGAGGCGCCGATGATGGCGCTGGCGACGTTGTGGTTCTGCAGCACCCACGCCACCGCCAGCTGCGCCGGGGTCAGGTCGAGCTCCCGCGCCACCGGCACCAGGTCCTGCACCCGCTGCAGCACCTCGTCGCGCATCCACCGGGAGATCATGTCCGCGCCGCCCTTGGTGTCGGTGGCGCGCGAACCGGCCGGGGGCTGCTCGCCCGGCTTGTACTTGCCGGTGAGCACGCCCTGCGCGATCGGCGAGAACACGACCTGGGAGATGCCCAGCTCGCGGGAGGTGGGCACGACCTCGGCCTCGACGACCCGCCACAGCGCGGAGTACTGCGGCTGGTTGGAGACGAGCTGGACGCCGAGGTCCTTCGCCAGCGCGTGCCCGGCGCGCAGCTGGTCGGCGGTCCACTCGCTGACGCCGATGTAGAGCGCCTTGCCCTGGCGGACGACGTCGGCGAACGCCTGCATCGTCTCCTCCAGCGGCGTCTCGCTGTCGTAGCGGTGCGCCTGGTAGACGTCGACGTAGTCGGTGCGCAACCGCCGCAGCGAGGCGTTGATCGACTCGGCGATGTGCTTGCGGGACAGACCGGTGTCGTTCTTCCCCTTCGGGCCGGTCGGGAAGTACACCTTCGTGAGGATCTCCAGCGACTCCCGCCGCTGCCCCGCCAGCGCCTCGCCGAGGACGGTCTCGGCCGCCCCGTTGGCGTACACGTCGGCGGTGTCGAAGGTGGAGATGCCGGCGTCGAGGGCGGCGCGCACGCACGCCGCCGCCGTGTCGTTCTCCACCTGCGAGCCGTGGGTGAGCCAGTTGCCGTACGTGATCGCTGAGACCTTCAGGCCGCTGTTGCCGAGGTACCGGAACTCCATGGCCGCGACCCTACGAGCTGGTGCGCGCGCGCGACACCGGTGCCGCCGTCGCCGGCGACGCGGCGCAGCTGGCCCGCTCGCGCAGCGCGGCGCGCACGAGCCGGGGCACGACCTCGGCGCCCAGCAGCCGCCGGGCCACCGCCGCCCCGTAGGCGGCGACGTCGTGGCCCATCGCGGTGAGCGTGGGGTGGGTGGCGCGGCACAGCGCCGAGTCGTCCCAGGCGACGAGCGAGACGTCGTCGGGGACGCGGATCCCCAGCCCGGTGGCCGCCGACAGCCCGGCGACGGCCATCAGGTCGTTGTCGTAGACGATCGCGGTCGGGGGCCGGGGCCCGCCGAGCAGCGCGCGGGTGGCGGTGGCCCCGCCGTCGGCGGAGAAGTCGGAGTGGACGGTGCGGGCGCGCACGCCGTGCCCGGCGGCGGCGGCGGCCAGGGCCTCGTCGCGGATGCGGGTGTGGGACAGCTCCGCCGGGCCGGCGACCCGGGCGATCGCGCGGTGGCCGAGGCCCGCGAGGTGGGCCACGACGTCGGCCACCGCGGCGGCGTCGTCGGTGCCGACGCTGGGGAGCCCGCCGGCCAGCGAGGGGTGCCCCACGACGACCGCGGGCATGCCGATCTCCTGCAGCAGCGCCACGCGCGGGTCGTCGACCCGGACGTCGACGACGACGACGCCGTCGACGCGGCGCTCCGACCACCACTTGCGGTAGGTCGCGGCGGCGGTCGCCACGTCGGGGACGACCTGGAGCATGAGCGCGAGGGAGCGCTCGCCGAGGACGCTCTCCAGGCCGGCGATGAACTCCATGTAGTACGGCTCGTGCCCGATGTCCTCGGCCTTGCGGGGCAGCACGAGCCCGTAGGTGTCGGTCTTCGCCCCGGACAGGGCGCGCGCGGCCCGGTTGGGCACCCAGTTGAGCTCGCGGGCGACCTGCAGGACCCGCGCCCGGGTGGCGTCGGAGACACCGGGGCGGTCGTTGAGGACGTAGGAGACCGCTCCCTTGGAGACGCCGGAGCGGCGGGCGATCTCCGTGATGGTCACGCGCGCCACGCGGTCTCCTCCCGGCAGGACGGTTCCCGGATCGTACTGCGCGGCCGGTCGCGGCGGTCACCGGCGCGGGTCCGCGGGGACGGGGCCACCCGTCCGCTAGCGTCCCGCTGAACCGGTTGAGCACCCCGCCCGAGGAGCCCCGTGAGCACCGACGCCCCCGCCCCCCTCGTCCACCTGCGCGCCGCCGGCGTCAGCCTCGTCTGCGACCTGCCGCCCGACGACCTGCCCGCGGTCCTGCACTGGGGCGCCGACCTGGGCGACGTCGACGCCGACGTGCTGCGCGACCTCGCCCTGGAGGTGTCGCCGCTGCTGGAGCACACCGTCGACGTGCCGGTGCGGCTGAGCGTGCTGCCCGGGCAGGACGCCGGCTGGACGGGCACCCCCGGCCTGGCGGGCCACCGCGGCGGCGACGCCTGGTCCCCCCGCTTCACCGGCGCCCGCCACGAGGTGGACGCGCGCCCCGGCGCCGGGGGCCGGGTGCTCAGCCGCGCCCGGGACGACGCCGCGGGCCTGGCCGTCGAGGTGGAGCTGGAGCTGGAGCCCTCCGGCCTGCTGCGCGCCCGCGCCGCCGTCACCAACACCGCCGCCGGGGGTTACGAGGTGCAGCGGCTGGCCCCGGTGCTGCCCGTGCCGGCGGTGGCCGTCGAGCTGCTCGACCAGGCGGGGCGCTGGTCCCGCGAGCGCGCCCCGCAGCGGCGTGCGGTCACCGTCGGCGCGCACGTGCGGGAGAACCGCCGCGGCCGCACCGGCGCCGACGCCGCCACCGTGCTGCTCGCCGGGGAGGCCGGGTTCGGGTTCCGCCGCGGCGAGGTGTGGGGCGTGCACGTGGGCTTCAGCGGCAACCACGCCTGCGCGCTGGAGCGCACCGCCGCCGGCCGCACCGTCCTGGGCGGCGGCGAGCTGCTGCTGCCCGGCGAGGTGGTGCTGGCCGAGGGGGAGACGTACGCGTCCCCGTGGTCGTTCTTCACGCACGGCACCGGCCTGGACGAGGCCGCGGCGAGGTTCCACGAGTTCCTGCGCGCCCGGCCGCACCACCCGTCCTCGCCGCGCCCCGTCGTCCTCAACGTCTGGGAGGCCGTCTACTTCGACCACGACCTGGACCGGCTGCTGGAGCTGGCCGAGCGCGCCGCCGAGGTGGGCGCCGAGCGCTACGTCCTCGACGACGGCTGGTTCCGCCACCGCCGCGGCGACGACGCCGGCCTCGGGGACTGGTACGTCGACGAGGGGGTGTGGCCGCGGGGGCTGCACCCGCTGGTGGACCGGGTGCGGGAGCTCGGCATGCAGTTCGGGCTGTGGTTCGAGCCGGAGATGGTCAACCCCGACTCCGACCTGGCGCGGGCGCACCCGGACTGGATCCTCTCCCCCGGTGGCCGGCTGCCGCTCCAGGCCCGCCACCAGCAGGTCCTCGACCTCGCCAACCCCGCCGCGGCCTCCTACGTCGAGGAGCGCGTCAGCGCCCTGGTGACCGAGTACGGCATCGACTACCTCAAGTGGGACCACAACCGCGACCTGCTGGAGGCGGGGTCCACGACGCGGCGGGGTGCCGGCGTGCACGCGCAGACCCTCGCCGTCTACGGGCTGCTGGACCGGCTGCGCGCCCGCCACCCGGACCTGGAGGTCGAGTCCTGCTCCTCCGGCGGCGCGCGCGTGGACCTGGGCGTCCTGGAGCGCACCGACCGGGTGTGGGCCAGCGACTGCATCGACCCGCACGAGCGGCAGCTGATCCACCGCTGGACCGCGCAGCTGCTGCCGCCGGAGCTGGTGGGCAGCCACGTCGCCGGGCCGCGCTCGCACACGACGGGCCGCAACTCCGAGCTGTCGTTCCGGGCGGTGACGGCGTTCTTCGGGCACTTCGGCATCGAGTGGGACATCAGCCGCGCCGGCGCCGACGAGCGGGCGGAGCTGGCCGGGTGGGTGGCGCTGCACAAGCGCTTCCGCCCCCTGCTGCACTCCGGGCGCACCGTGCGGCTGGACTCCCCGCTGCCGGAGGTGCAGGGCCACGGGGTGGTGGCGCCGGACGGTTCGGAGGCGCTGTTCGCCCTGGCGGTGCTCGACCGGCCGGTCACCTGGCCGCCGGGGCTGCTGCGGCTGCCGGGCCTGGACCCCGGGCGCCGCTACCGCCTCGCCCCGGTGGCTCCCGCCGCGGAGCCCGCCGCGGCGGCCCGGGGTGCGGCCCCGGCGTGGTCGCGCGGCGAGGAGGTCCTCACCGGGCGCGTCCTGGCCGCGGTCGGGGTCCAGGTGCCGCCGCTGCGGCCGGACTCGGCGGTGCTGCTGCACCTGCGCGCGGTCTGAGCCGCCTCCGCCGTCCGCGCCGGCTGCCCGCTCCGCCCGCGCGGACGGCGGAGACGGCCTCAGGGCGGCGGCCCGCGGTGCCGATGCTGCTGCGGAGCCGCCGGCCGGTGCGGCCGGGAGCGGAGGGGGTGCGGGTGGCCAGCGGCATCGCCGTCGTCTTCCTCCTCGCCGCGCTGCTGTGCGGGGCGACCGCCGCGGCGACGTGGCGCCGGCGCCGGCTCGTCGCCGCGACCGACCCGCTGGTCAGCACGATGGCGACCATCGCCGCGTGGTGCACCGCCGCGGCGGTGCTGCGCCTGCCGGTCGGCGTCGGCGTCGGCCACGCCGCCTGGGTGGTCTCGCTGGCGGCCGTCGGCGTGGTGCCGGTGGCCGCGTGGTTCATGTGCCGGCGCGTCACGGACCCGCGCTGGCGACCGCGCCGGGGCCTGGCCGCCCGGATGCTCGCGCTGCCCGCCGCGGCGGTGGTGGCGCTGCTGACGAACCCCTGGCACCACCTGGTCTTCCGCGACGACTTCGGCGCCGGCGGCACCCCCTCGCCCGCGCACGAGATGGGGCCGCTGTTCTGGGTGTACAGCGCCTACAGCTACGGGGTGTCCGCCGCGGCGCTGGCCGTGCTGTGCGCGGCGCTGCGCGGTGCGCCGTGGTACCTGCGCCGGCAGCTGGTGAGCCTCGTCCTGGCCGTGCTGCCCCCGCTCGGGGCCGGGCTGGTGAGCCTGCTGTGGTCCCGGCAGCTCGGCGGCCACGACCACACGCCGCTGGGGTTCGCCGTCTCGGCGCTGCTGTACGCCCACGCGCTGTTCCGGCAGGGCCTGGCGAGCGTGGTGCCGGTGGCCCGCCGGGAGGTGCTGGAGGGCCTGGCCGACGCGGTCGTCGTCTGCGACCCCACCGGCCGGGTGGTCGACGCCAACGCGGCGGCCGTGGCGGGGCTGCGCAGGCTGCGCCCGCAGCTCGGCGGCGACCTGGTGGGCCGGGCGATCGCCGACCTCTTCCCCGGGCGCGCCGAGAAGCTGCTCACCGGCGGCGCGCCGTGGACGGCGGAGCTGGCGCCGGGCTGGTACGTGCACGTCGACTCCAGCCCGATCACCGACGGCCGGGGCCGGGAGCTGGGCCGGGCGGTCGTGGTGCGCGACGTCACGGAGCTGGAGCGGCAGCGCCGCGCGATGGAGGCCGCCAACGCGCGGCTCGCGGAGCAGCTGCGGATCAACGAGGAGCTGCGCGCCCGGCTGGCGGAGGACGCGCTGCGCGATCCCCTCACCGGCGCCCGCAACCGCCGGTGGCTGGACGGCGCGCTGCCGGCGGCGCTGGCGGCGGCCGCGGGCGCCGGGCAGCCGCTGTCGGTGCTCGTGGTCGACGTGGACCACTTCAAGGTGGTCAACGACACCCACGGCCACCCCGTGGGCGACCTGGTGCTGCAGGCGGTGGTCCGCGAGCTGCTGGCCACCACCAGGGCGGCGGACGGCGTGGCCCGCTTCGGCGGGGAGGAGTTCGTCGTCGTGCTGCCCGGCGCGGGCCCGGCCGAGGCGGTGCGGTGCGCCGAGCGGGTCCGCCGCCGCTGCGAGGGGCTGCAGGTGCCGGTGGGCGGGCCGGCCCCGCAGGACGTGCGCGTCACCGTCTCGGTGGGCGTGGGCTCGACGCCCGGCGGCGGCACGGCGGGCACGACGGCG
>NZ_BAABIL010000329.1:0-3385 GCF_039542765.1 Kineococcus glutinatus | reverse complement strand
AGGATAGGCGCAGCCGCGCCACGCCCGGTGCGCCGCGCGGTCGGCACGGGTGGTCCCGGGCCTCGGGTACGGTGGCGCCGGGCCGGCCGCAGCCGGTGGGCGGCGCCGGGGCGCGGGACCGGCGGCTGGCCGGACTGCCCGATGCAGAGGAGATGCGGTAGCGGTGAGCCAGCGGTGAACGTCGACCTCGTCGTCGTCGGATCGGGTTTCTTCGGCCTCACGGTGGCCCGGCAGTGCGCCGAGGACCTGGGCCTGCGCGTCCTCGTCATCGACCGCCGGGACCACATCGGCGGCAACGCGTACTCGGAGGCGGAACCGACCACGGGCATCGAGGTGCACCGCTACGGCGCCCACCTCTTCCACACGTCCAACGAGCGCGTCTGGGAGCACGTCAACCGCTTCACGCGGTTCACGCCCTACCAGCACAGGGTCTTCACGACCTACCAGGGCCAGGTCTACGCGATGCCCGTGAACCTGGGCACCATCAACCAGTACTTCCGCACCGCGATGTCCCCGGCGCAGGCGCGCGCCCTCGTCGCCGAGCAGGCCGCCGAGGTCGACACCGCCAGCGCCGCGAACTTCGAGGACAAGGCGATCTCGCTGATCGGCCGCCCCCTCTACGAGGCGTTCTTCCGCGGGTACACCGCCAAGCAGTGGCAGACCGACCCCCGCCGGCTGCCCGGGGAGACGGTGACCCGGCTGCCGGTGCGCTACACCTACGACAACAGGTACTTCAACGACACCCACGAGGGCCTGCCCGTCGACGGGTACACGGCGTGGCTGGAGCGGCTCGCCGACCACCCGAACATCGAGGTGCGGCTCTCGACGGACTTCTTCGACACCTCCCAGGAGGTCTCCCGGGGCAACGTGGCGGGCAACGTGCCCGTCGTCTACACCGGCCCGGTCGACACCTACTTCGGCGACGCCGAGGGCCGCCTCACCTGGCGCACCCTCGACTTCGAGCAGGAGGTCCTGCCGATCGGGGACTTCCAGGGCACCCCGGTGATGAACTACGCCGACGAGGACGTGCCCTACACGCGCATCCACGAGTTCCGCCACTTCCACCCCGAGCGGGACTACCCGAAGGACTCCACGGTCATCGTGCGCGAGTTCTCCCGGTTCGCCGCGCACGGCGACGAGCCGTACTACCCGGTGAACACCCCCGAGGACCGCCGCCGGCTGCTCGCCTACCGCGACCTCGCGGCGGGGGAGAAGGGCGTCCTCTTCGGCGGCCGGCTCGGCACGTACAAGTACCTCGACATGCACATGGCCATCGGTGCGGCGCTGTCGATGGTGGACAACAAGCTGGCCCCGCACTTCCGCGACGGGGCCACCCTGACGAGCGGTGGGGTCGAGGGATGAGCACGATCGTCACCGAGGTGCCCGGCGCGATCTGGCGGACCGCCGCGCGCGTCGTCATGCCGTCGGCCACCGACGCCGACGCGCTGCCGCTGTACGTGGACTACGACCACGCCGTCGCCGCGCCCGGACCCGCCGCGGGCGGGGTCGAGGCGCCCACCACCGGCGGCACCGGCCAGTCCGCCACCGCGCCGGCGCAGTTCCTGTCCCTGCCGCAGGAGCACCACGCCGAGGACGTGCGGGGCCGGCGCGGCCTCCTCGTGCGGGCCGGTGGCCGGGCCTCCTTCGCGACGTACTTCAACGCCTTCCCCGCCGGCTACTGGCGGCGCTGGACGAGCGCGACCGCCGTGCGGCTGCGCGTGGAGCTGGCCGGCGAGGGCACCGTCACCGTCTACCGCTCCAACGCCCGCGGCCTGCGCCAGCGGGTGGCCTCGGCGATGGTGACCGGCGGCGCGCCCCACGAGGTGGAGCTGTCGCTGGCCTCCTTCGGCGACGGCGGCTGGCTCTGGTTCGACCTGGCCGCCGGCCGGGGGGACGCCCAGCTCCTCGCCGCGGAGTGGCAGGTCGCCGACGCCGCCGGCACCGCCCCGCGGCACGCGGTCGGCCCGACGCTGTCCATCGCGGTGACCACCTTCAACCGCCCCGACTACTGCCTGGCCCTGCTGCGGGCGCTGTCGCAGGCGCCGGAGGTCCGCGAGGTCCTCGACGAGGTCCTCGTCATGGACCAGGGCACCCAGCTCGTGCAGGACCAGCCCGGTTTCGCGGAGGTGGCCGCCGCCCTCGGGCCGCAGCTGCGCATCATCCGGCAGGGCAACCTCGGCGGCTCCGGCGGCTTCTCCCGCGGCATGCGCGAGACGCTGCGCACCGGCCGCAGCGAGTACGTGCTGCTGCTCGACGACGACATCATCGTCGAGCCGGAGGGGATCGTGCGGGCCCTGGCGTTCGCCGCCTCCTGCCGCACCCCCACCGTCGTCGGCGGGCACATGTTCGACATGTTCGACCGCAGCGTGCTGCACTCCTTCGGCGAGCGCGTCGACCCCTACCGCTTCTTCTGGGGTGCGCTGCCCGGCCTCGTGGAGCGGCACGACCTGTCCGCGCAGAACCTGCGCGCCACGCCCTGGATGCACAAGCGCGCCGACGTCGACTACAACGGCTGGTGGATGTGCCTCATCCCCGTCGAGGTGATCCGCGCCGTGGGGCTGTCGCTGCCGGTGTTCATCAAGTGGGACGACGCCGAGTACGGCCTGCGCGCCGGCGAGGCCGGGTTCCCCACGGTCAGCCTGCCCGGTGCGGCGGTGTGGCACGTCTCGTGGATCGACAAGGACGACTCCACCGACTGGCAGGCGTACTTCCACGAGCGCAACCGCATCGTGGCGGCGCTGCTGCACTCCCCGTACGACCGCGGCGGGCGGATCTTCCGCGAGAGCGTCTTCACCGACGTCAAGCACCTCATCTCCATGCAGTACTCCACCGAGGCGCTGCGGCTGCTGGCGCTGGAGGACGTGCTGGCCGGCCCGGAGCACCTGCTGCGCACCCTGCCCACGCGCACCGCGGAGGTCCGGGCGCTGCGCAAGGAGTTCCCCGACGCGGCCACCTCCACCGACGTCGACGCCTTCCCGCAGGCCAAGCGGCGCAAGCCGCCGCGCAAGGGCCGCGAGCCGGAGTCGCCGAACAGGTTCACCCTGCTGCCCTGGGCGGCGGCGGTCGTGGCCCGCCACCTCACCAGCCCCGACCCGGCGGCGCTGGACCGCCCGGAGCGGCGCCTGGCGGCGATGGACTCCACGTGGTGGCGGCTGGCGCACTACGACTCCGCCGTCGTCTCCACCGCCGACGGCACCGCCGCGGCCTGGTACCGGCGCGACCCGCGGCGCTTCCGCGAGCTGCTGGGCCGCAGCGCCGCCGCGCACCAGGCGCTGTGGCGGCGCTGGGACGAGCTGTCGCGGGCCTACCGCGAGCAGCTGCCCGCCGTCACCTCCGTCGAGGCCTGGGACGCGGTCTTCGACGCCAGCACGATCTCCGACACCCG
>NZ_BAABIL010000328.1:0-3806 GCF_039542765.1 Kineococcus glutinatus | reverse complement strand
CCCGCTGACCCGCCCCGCCCCGCCGACCCGCCCGCTCAGCCGCCGGGCAGCAGCACCTGGCGCACCGCCGTGCCCGCGGCGAGGGCGTCCATCGCCTCGTTCACCCCGTCCAGGCCGAGGACACCGCTGCGCAGCCGGTCCACGGGCAGCCGCCCGGCCCGGAACAGCGCCACGTACCGCGGCACGTCGCGGGCGGGCACCGCCGAACCCATGTAGCTGCCCAGCACCCGCCGCTCCTGCGCGACCAGCCCCACCGCGGGCAGCCGCAGCTCCGCGTCCGGTCCGGGCAGCCCGACGGCCACCGTCGTGCCGCCGCGGCCGGTGGCGGCGTACGCCTGCGCGAACACCGCTGGGGCGCCCACCACCTCGAAGGCGTGGTCGGCGCCACCGCCGGTGAGCTCGCGCACCTGCGCCACCACGTCCTCCGGTTCCCGCCCGGCGGCGAGCACGCCGTGGCTGGCGCCGACCTCCAGGGCCAGGGCCACCTTCTCGGGCACCCGGTCGACGGCCACGACGGGGGAGCAGCCCGCCAGCGCGGCACCCATCACCGCGGCCAGGCCCACCCCGCCCAGGCCGAACACGGCGGCGGAGTCACCGGGACGGGCGGCGGCGGTGCGCAGCACTGCGCCGACGCCGGTGAGGGTGGCGCAGCCGAAGAGGGTGGCGTCCACCGGCGCCAGGTCGTCGGGCACCGGCACCACCGAGGAGGCGTGCACGACGGTGCGCTCGGCGAACACCGACGCGCCCAGGTGGACGTGCACCGGCGCCCCGTCGCGGGAGGCCGGCCGGCTGCCGGTGAGCAGCGTGCCCGCCCGGGCCGCGGCGTCGGCCGCCTCGCACAGCGCGGGCCGCCCCGCCGCGCACGCCCGGCAGGTGCCGCAGGAGGGCACGAACGACAGCACGACGGCCTGCCCGGGGCGCACGTGCTCCACGCCCGGGCCGACCTCCTCCACGACCCCGCAGCCCTCGTGGCCCAGCAGCATCGGCACCGGCCGCGGCCGCGCGCCGGAGACCACCGACAGGTCGGAGTGGCAGACGCTGGCGGCGCCCACCCGCAGCAGCACCTCACCGGGCCCCGGGGGCGCCAGGTGCAGCGCGGTGACGACGAGCGGGCGGCTGTCCGCGTAGGGCGGTGCGGCGCCGGTGCGTTCCAGCACCACGCCGCGGACCTCGCGGACCGCCGTCACCGGCGCGCGCCGGCGCGGGCGAGCTCCCGCGCCTCGGCCTCGGCGGCGAAGCGGGCGTCGATCTCCTCGAACGGCACCCCGGTGCGGTCGTGGGCGGTGAGGGCGGCGACGACGGTGACGACGCAGCTGGCCGCCACGTACACCGAGATGGGCAGGGAGGAGTCGGTCCGGTCGAGCAGGGCCACCGCGATGATCGGCGCCAGCGAGCCCGCCACGATCGACGTGAGCTGGTAGGCGATGGAGGAGCCGGTGTAGCGCAGCCGGGTGGGGAAGCACTCGGCGATGAACGCCGCCTGCGGCCCGTACATCGCGCCGTGCAGCACGAGGCCCACGACGACGGCCACGATGACCAGGCCCGTCGAGCCGGTGTCCAGCAGCGGGAAGAACGCGAACGCCCAGGCCACCATGCCGGCGGCGCCGACGGCGGTGACGACCCGGCGGCCCACCCGGTCGGCGAGGACGCCGAACAGCGGGATCGCGCAGACCTCCACGGCCGCACCGACGAGGACGGCGTTGAGGGCCGTGGTGCGGGAGAGCCCGCCGGTCTCCACGACGTAGGTGAGGGAGAACGCGGTGATGACGTAGAAGGCGATGTTCTCCCCGAAGCGCAGGCCCGCGCCGGTGAGCAGCCCGCGCGGGAACGTGCGGACCACCTCGGCGGCGGGCAGCTTCGGCGGGGCGCCGCGCTCGGCGGTGCGCTGGCGCGCCTCGCGGAAGACGGGGCTGTCCTCCACGGACTGCCGGATCCACCAACCGAGGACCACGAGCACACCGGACAGCAGGAACGCGACGCGCCAGCCCCAGGAGAAGAACGCGTCGTCGGACAGCGTCGCGGACAGCACCGCGAGGACGGCGGCGGCCACGAGGTTGCCCGCGGGGACGCCCGCCTGCGGCCAGCTCGCCCAGAACGCCCGCCGCCGCGGGGTGCCGTACTCGGCGACCAGCAGCACCGCGCCGCCCCACTCACCACCCACGGCGAAACCCTGCACCAGCCGCAGGAACACCAGCAGCAGCGGCGCTGCGATCCCCACCTGCCCGTAGGTCGGCAGCAGGCCGATGGCGAACGTCGCCACCCCCATGAGGACGAGGCTGAACATCAGCAGCTTCTTGCGGCCCAGGCGGTCGCCGTAGTGGCCGAAGACGAGGCCGCCGAGCGGGCGGGCGACGAAACCGAGCGCGTACGTGGCGAACGACAGCAGCGTCCCGATGAGCGGGTCGCTCTCGGGGAAGAACACCCGCGGGAACACCAGCGCCGCGGCGGTGCCGTAGAGGAAGAAGTCGTACCACTCCACGACGGTGCCGACGAGGCTCGCCGCCACCACGCGGGGCAGGCTGCTGCGGGCCGCCGTCGTCTCGGTGACCGAGCCAGGGCTGGAGGACATCGCGTTTCCGCCTTCCTGCGGCACGCCGTCGGCCGCGACCGCGCCAGCGTGCCCGCGCGGCAGCGCCCGGGCAACCCGCGATCCGGCCCACCCGTGTGCGAGAGTGCACAGCCGTGGAGCTGTCCGCCGACGACCTGCGCGTCTTCCTGGCCCTGGCCCGGCACGGCCGGCTCGTGCAGGCCGCGGCCGCGCTCGGCGTCGACCACACCACCGTCGGGCGGCGCATCACCGCGATGGAGCGCGCCGCCGGGCACCGGCTGTTCGACCGCACCGCCGCCGGCTGGGTGCCCACCGCCGCCGGTCGCGCCCTGCTGGAGCCGGCCGCCAGCGTCGAGGCGGCCGTGCAGGACGCCACCCAGCGCCTCGGGCGGCGCGGTTCGGCCCTGTCGGGGACGGTGCGGGTGCTGGCCCCGGACGGGTTCGGCACGTTCGTCCTGGCCCCGGGCCTGGGCCCGTTCGTGCGGGCGAACCCCGACCTCGTCGTGGAGATCGTGACCGCCACCGCGCACCTGCCGCCGGCCAGCCGGGAGTTCGACGTGGCGGTGACCCTGGAGGCGCCCTCCTCGGCGCGGGTGGCCCGCCGCCACCTCACCGACTACCTGCTGCGGCTGTACGCGACGGAGGAGTACCTGGCGGCGAACCCGCCGGTGCGGCTGCCGGAGGACCTCGCCGCGCACACCCTCATCCACTACGTCGACGCCCTGCTCGACGTGCCGCCGCTGCGGGTGCTGGCCGACCTGCTGCGGCGGCCGCCGGCGGTGCAGTCCACGAACTTCGTCGTGCAGTGGCAGGCGGCCGCCGCCGGGGTGGGCATCGCGCCGCTGCCGCAGTACGTGGCCCGCACCGACCCCCGGCTGGTGCCCGTGCTGCCCGCGCTGGAGTTCCGGCGGCGGTACTGGCTGGCGGTGCCGCGCGAACACGCCGACCTGGCCCGCGTGGAGGCCGTCACGGAACTGCTGGACGCCGTCGTGCGCGAGCGGGCCGACGACCTCCTCGGCCCGCTCGCACCGGTCGCGCCGTGACCCCGGAACACCGCAGGACGGGGCGCGGGACGGGGCGCGGGACGGGGCGCGGGACGTCGGGCCGGACGCCGGGGGCGGGATCCGCGGGCGGGTTGTAGCGTCTGCGGCCATGACCGCCCAGAGCAGCGGCACCACCACCCCCACCGGACCCGGCGCCCTGCCGCTGCACGGCAGGACCGCCCTCGTCACCGGTGCCTCCAGCGGCCTCGGCGCCC
>NZ_BAABIL010000327.1:0-5226 GCF_039542765.1 Kineococcus glutinatus | reverse complement strand
GCCGCCCCCGCCGCCGAGGACCTGCAGCAGGACCACCACGATCACGCCGACGATGCCGAGCCCGCCGCCGCCGAGGGCCAGCGTCCGCCCGCCACCGCCGCCGCGGCGGTCCTGGACGTTGCCGGTGTCCAGGCTCGCGTCGTCCCGGTACCTCATGACCACCTCTCCCCGGCCGGCGCCGGTCGCCCGCCGGGGACAGCTTGGTGGCACCTGCGCGCCCCCGCCCGTCGTGGCGGTGGCCGCCGGGCCCGTTGACCGGTGCAGGTGGTGTGGCGGAGCATCGTCGTGAGGCCGAGGGAGGCCCTCGTCGCCGACGGGCTGGAAGGTGTGCTGGCATGACCGAGGCACCGGAGGCCCTGCGGGCGCTCGCCCTGGGCGCGCTGGCCCACCCGCGCGACGCGGCGGTGGTGTACCGGCCGGTGCACGCGCCCGACGGCCGCACCGTCGACTTCACGTACGAGCTGCTCAACGCCCCCGCCGAGCGGATGCTCGGTGTGAGCGGGGCGCGCGGGCGGACGGTCGGCGAGGTGCTCGTCGACGCCGCGCCGCCGGTGCTCGAACGCTGCCGCACCGTCCTGGGGACGGGGCGGCCGTGGTGGGGGCTCGTGCAGCTCCACAGCGCCGAGGACCCGCGGTGGGACGGGCGCTGGTACGAGTGGCACCTCGTGCCCGTCGAGGACCGGCTCGTGGGCCGCTTCCGCGACGTCACCGCGGAGCGGGAGGCCGCCGCCGCCGCGACGGCCAGCGCCCACCTCGCGCGCGCGATCGTCGAGCACGCCGCCGACGTCGTGCAGATCTACGACGCGCAGGGGTACACCACGTACGCCAGCCCCGCCATGGAGCGCATCCTCGGCTGGGACGGCGAGGAGGTCGTCGGCATGCACTACCGGGACCTCATCGACGCCGAGTTCCACGCCTTCGGCGACGAGGCGTTCGCGGCCGCGCTGGCCGACCCGCCCGACACGGTGCGCGAGATCGACGTGTACGTCGTGCACAAGGACGGCTCCCGCCGCTGGGCGGAGGCCCGCCTGAGCAACCAGCTGCACGACCCTGCGATCCGCGGCGTGCTGGTGAACTGGCGCGACGTCACCGGCCAGCGACGGATGCGCGAGGACCTGGAGCACCAGGCGCTGCACGACCCGCTGACCGCGCTGCCCAACCGGCGGCTGTTCGACGACCACCTCGCCCTGGCGCTGGCGCACACCGCCCGCACCGGTGAACCGGTCGCGGTGGTCTTCGTCGACCTGGACCACTTCAAGCTCGTCAACGACACCTTCGGCCACCCCGTCGGGGACCGGCTGCTCGTCGAGACCGCCGACCGGCTGCGCAGGGTGCTGCGGCCGGGGGACACCGTCGCCCGCTTCGGCGGCGACGAGTTCGTGCTGCTGCTGCAGGACCTGCACCGCAGCATGGACATCGCCACCGTGCTGCGTCGCGTCATGGACGCCGTCACCGGTGCGCGAACGGTCGACGGCCACGACCTGCACGTCAGCGTCTCGGTCGGTGCCAGCGTCTGCGCCGGCACGCGCGGCGCCGCGGTGACCGGCGACCAGCTGCTCAGCGAGGCCGACACCGCGATGTACGAGGCCAAGCGGCGCGGGCGCAACCGGTTCCAGGTGTTCAGCTCCCAGCTGCGCACCGACATCGAGCACCGGATGCGGACCGAGAGCGGCCTGCGCCGGGCGCTGGCCGGCGATGAGCTCACCGTGCTCTACCAGCCGGTCCTGGACCTGCCCTCGGGAGCGGTGAGCGGCGCCGAGGCGCTGCTGCGCTGGGACGACCCCGCCGGCCGGCGCATCGGCCCGGACGAGTTCCTCGGCGTCGCCGAGGAGACCGGGCTGATCGTCGACATCGGCGCGGGAGTGCTGCGGGCCGCCTGCGCCCGGGGTGCGCAGTGGGACGCGGCCGGCCTGCCCCTGACGGTGGCGGTGAACCTCAGCGCCCGCGAGCTGGTCGCGCCCGGCCTGGTCGCAGGCGTCGTCGCGGCCCTGGACGCCAGCGGTCTCGACCCCCGCCGGCTGGAGCTGGAGATCACCGAGACCACGGTGCTGGCCGACCTGCCCGCCGCGCGCCGGACCCTGGAGGCGTTGCGGGAGATGGGCATCGGCATCGCGCTGGACGACTTCGGCACCGGGTACAGCTCGCTGACGTGGTTGCAGCAGCTGCCCGCCGACACCGTCAAGCTAGACCGCTCCTTCATCACCCACCTGTGCCGCAGCGCGCAGGACGAGGCCATCGTCAGCGCCGTCATCACCCTCGCCCACGCCCTGGGGTTGCGGGTGGTCGGCGAGGGCGTGGAGACGGCGCAGCAACTGCAGGTCCTGAGGCGCCTGGGCTGCGACCACGCGCAGGGTTTCCACCTCGGTCGCCCCCTCGCCGCCGACGACCTCACCGCCCTGCTGCACGCGTAGCGGTGCCGGGCCGGGAGGTCCGCGGCGGACCGGGACCGCAGCCGGGGCCGACAGCCAGCCTGCGGGCCGGGTGGGCGCGTGGGCGTGTCGCGGGGTGTGGAGCGGCGTGCCGGCCGCTGCCCGCAGGCCGGCTGTCCGGCGGGCTCGCCGTGCGCGCGGCTCGAGGCTTCGGCCGCGCCGCTAGCCGTGCCGACCGGGCAGGCCCCGGCCGCGGACCAGCGGCAGGAAGACCTCGTCGACGATCTCGACCAGGACCTCGTCGGGCACGGCCGGGACGCCGCGCACGGCGTACTCGCCGCGCAGCAGCGCCATCGGCAGCGCCACCACCCGCGGGTGCACCGCCTCCGGGGGTGCCTCGCCGCGGGCCACCGCCCGGTCCAGCAGGGCGCGCCAGGCGGCGTTCACCGCGCCGGCGCCGGCCTGCTCGCGCAGCAGCTCCAGCAGGACCGGCTCGTCGGCGGCCGCCGCCAGGAGGTCGCGCAGGACCGCGCCGCGGGGTGAGGACCAGGTCGCGTCGGCCTGCCGCAGCAGCTCCAGCGCGTCGCCGCGCAGGCTCCCGGTGTCCGGGACGGGGGTGAGGGTCTCGGCCAGGTGCCCGTAGGCCGCGATGCCCAGCGCGGCGCGCTGCGGCCAGCGCCGGTAGATGGCGTTCTTGTTCGTCCCGGCGCGCCGGGCGACCTTGTCCATGGTCATGCCGCCGTAGCCGGAGGCGGTGAGCTCCTCGGCGGCCGCGCGCAGGATCGCCTGCTCCAGCTCCGCACCCCGCCGTCGTCTTCCCCCCGACACGGTACGCAGCGTACGCTCGGCGCCATACGGTACGGCTCGTACCTTCGAGGAGGCGGACATGCGCGCCTGGGGCGTCACCTACGACACCGGCTTCACCACCCTGGGGACCACCACCCACGAACCCTTCGACCCCGGCGTCGTCGCCGCGGAGATGCGGATCATCCGCGACGACCTGCACGCCGACGCCGTCCGCATCACCGGCGGGGTCGCCGACCGCCTGGAGATCGCCGCCCGGCACGCCGCCGACGCCGGCCTGGAGGTCTGGTACTGCCCGTTCACCCACGACCTGACCACCGACGAGGTGCTGGCGTTCCTGCTGGACGCCGCCGAGCGCGCCGAGCGGATCCGGCGGGATGGAGCCGACGTCCGGTTCCTCACCGGCTCGGAGCTCAGCATCATGACGACCGGGATCCTCCCCGGGAGGACCCTGGCCGAGCGGGTGGCCGTCCTCACCGACCCGGCGCGCGCCCGCGAGATCCTCCCGGGCGTCCAGCGCGAGACCAACGCGCTGCTGGCCCGGGCCGTCGCGGGTGCTCGCGAACGGTTCGGCGGTCCCATCGGGTACGCCTCGCTGCCGCTGGAGGCGGTGGACTGGACGCCCTTCGACGTCATCGCCACCGACGCCGGCTACCGCGACGCCGGCAACGCCGCCGCCCTGCCCGCCAACCTCGCCGCGATGACCGCCCGGGGGAAACCGTTCGCCGTCACCGAGTTCGGCTGCGCCGCCTTCACCGGTGCCGCGGACCGGGGCAGCCGCTCGGAGATCGTCGCGTACGACGAGCGCACCGCGCAGCCCGTCCGGCTCACCGAGACCGTCGAGCGCGACGAGGCGGAGCAGGCCGCCTACGTCCGCGACCTGCTGGACGTCTACGACGCCGGTGGTGTGGACACCGCGTTCGTCCAGACCTTCGCCGCCCGCCACCTGCCCACCGCCGAGGACCCCGCGAGGGATTTCGACCTCGCCGGCTTCGGGATCGTCAAGGTCCTGCCACCCAGCCGCACCGGCACCACCCACCCGGGGATGCCGTGGGAACCCAAGGCCGCTTTCCACGCCCTGGCCGCGTACGGCCGCGCGCGGGCGGGTGCGCCGGCGGTGTGAGGGGTTCCCGGAGGACCCGGGCCGGGGTCGCTGCTGCGGTGGTGGCCCGGGTGCCGCGGCGTCAGTGGCTGAGTTTGAGCCCCACGACACCAGCGACGATCATCACCAGGAAGAAGACCTTGAGCACCGACACCGGCTCCTGCCCGGTCGCCATCGCGTACGCGACGGTGAGGACGGCGCCGATGCCCACCCACACGGCGTAGGCGGTCCCCACCGGCAGGTCCCGCATCGCCCAGGCCAGACCGGCCATGCTCCCGACCAGCGCCACGGCGAACACCGCGGAGGGCCGGAGCCTGCTCAAACCGTCGGACCTGTCCAGCGCGGTGGCCCACACCGCTTCCAGCACACCGGACACCACCAGCACGAACCAGGACACCACGGCCTCCGAGGGCCGTCTTGTCGCACACCGGGTACGGCACCCATCGTCCGGAGGCCCGCGGTCCCGGGCCCACCACCACGGTGCCACGCGCCGGCCGGGAAGACCACCGCGGGCGGTGGTCAGCAGCCGCCGCCCCCGCCGTCGCCTCCGCCGCACCCACCACCGTCGCCGCCGCTGCTCCAGCCGCCGTCGCCACCGCCGCTCCAGCCGCCGCTCCAGCCGGCACCGCCGTCATCGGCCCGGCGGAAGGGTGAGTGGGGGGCGCGGCGCGGGGAACCGAAGGAGACCGCGGCGGTGGCCACCCCCACCACGACGATCAGGAACACGACCAGTGCCGTCATCGCTGCCTCCTCCTCGACGCCGCGCCTCGCCGGGGACGTGCGCGGGGCGCGTGCGCGCAGCATCGCAGCTCCGGGCCCCGGCCGCGCCAAAACCCGGAGACGGGCGCGACGGGTGGGGTCCGGCGGCGCCCGAACCCGGAGACGGGCGCAACGGGTGGGGTCCGGCGGCGCCCGAACCCGGAGACGGGCGCGACGGGTGGGGTCCGGCGG
>NZ_BAABIL010000326.1:0-5983 GCF_039542765.1 Kineococcus glutinatus | reverse complement strand
CCGCACCTGGAGCCCGCCGTCGCCACCGCGGTGCACCACGCGATGGACCTGCCCTCCTCGGCGATGAACTTCGACATCACCAACGCCTGTCTCGGCTGGGTCAACGCCGTGCAGGTGGCGGCCAGCATGATCGACGCCGGCGCCGTCCGCTACGCCGTGGTGCTCGGCGCGGAGGACGTGCGCCCCATGCACCAGGGCACCATCGAGCGGCTGTCGCGCCCCGACGTCACCCGCCGCGACTTCCTCGACCAGTTCCCCACGATGACCCTCGGCTGCGGGGCCGCGGCCGCCGTGCTCGGCCGCTTCGACGAGCACCCCGAGGCCCACCGCATCGTGGGCGGGGTGGCGAAGGCGGGCACCGAGCACCACGAGCTGTGCATCGGCGACCTGGACCACATGCGCACCGACGCGCGGCTGATGCTCACCGAGGGCATCGAGATCGTGGCCGACGCCTTCTCCGACGCCGACGCCGAGTTCGGCTGGGCCGGCGCCGACCGCTTCGTCATCCACCAGATCTCCCGCGTGCACACCGAGACCTTCGTCAAGCGGCTCGGCCTGGACCCGGCGAAGGTGCCGATGACGTTCCCCCGCTGGGGCAACGTCGGCCCGCTGTCGATGCCGATGACGCTGGCCGCCACCGCACCCGAGCTCGTCGCCGGGCAGCAGGTGCTGGCGATGGGCGTGGGGTCCGGCCTGAACACCGCGATGATCGAGATCGCCTGGTGACGACCGCCCCCGCGACGACGACCCCCACCACCCCCGCCGCGCCCAGCGCGCCCGCCGAGCTCCCGCCACCCGGCCTGCCGGGGTTGCGGCCGGAGTGGTCCCGGCTCGTCGAGGCCGTCGACGCCGACGGCACCCGGCGCACCTGGCACGTGCTGGACAGCGCCCCCGGCGGCACGGGCGGTACCGGGCAGCCGGTGCGCGGCACGCTGCTGTGCCTGCACGGCAACCCCACGTGGTCGTACCTGTGGCGCGAGCTGCTGGCGCGCGCCGGGGACTGGCGCGTCGTGGCGCCGGACCACCTCGACATGGGCTTCTCCGAGCGCACCGGCACCGCCCGCCGGCTCGCCCAGCGCGTCGGCGACCTGCAGGGCCTGGTGGCCGCCCTCGGGCTGACCGGGCCCGTCGTCGTCGTCGGCCACGACTGGGGCGGGGTCATCGCCCTCGGCTGGGCCGCTGCCGAGCGCCGCCGGGCGAACGGCTCCGGCCGCCACCGGGCCGCGGGGGACGCCCCGCGGCTGGACGGGGTCGTGCTGTGCAACACCGCCGCCTCGCACCCCGCCGGCACGCCGCCGCCGGGGCCGCTGCGGCTGGCCACCCTGCCCGGCCTGCTGCCGCTGCTCACCAGCCGCACGGACGCGTTCCTGCGCACCACGCTGGCGATCACCCACCCGCGGCTGCCCGCCGACGTGGCGGCCGCCTACCGCGCGCCGTACCGCACCCCGGCCCGGCGCGGCGGCGTGGAGGCGTTCGTCGCGGACGTGCCCACCGGGACGCAGCACCCCACGCAGGCGACGCTGGACGACGTGGCCGCCGGCACCGCCGAGCTCGCCGACGTCGACGCCCTGGTGCTGTGGGGGCCGCGGGACCCCGTGTTCGGCGAGCAGTTCCTGCGCGACCTGCGCCGGCGCCTGCCGCACGCGGCCGTGCACCGCTTCGAGGGCGCCGGGCACCTGCTGCCCGAGGACGCCGACGTCAGCGGCGCGGTGCTGACGTGGCTGTCCGACCGGGAGGAGCGCCGGGCGGCCACCGGACCCGCCGCGACCGCGGCGCACCGCCCGCCGTGGCGGGCCCTGGTCGAGCGCGCCGGCTCCGACGCCGACGCCGTGGTGGAGGTGCGCGCCGCCGCCGGTGGAGGCGGTGTGCGGCGCATCTCCTGGCGGCTGCTGCACCGGCGCACCACCGAGCTGGCCGCCGGGCTGGCCGCGCACGGCGTCCGCCCCGGCCAGCGGGTCTCGCTGCTCGTGCCGCCGGGCGCCGACCTCACGGCCGTGCTCTACGCCTGCCTGCGGATCGGGGCGGTGCCCGTCATCGCCGACGCGGGCCTCGGCGTGCGCGGCCTCACCCGCGCCGTGGCCGGGGCCGGCCCGGACCACGTCATCGCGGTGCGCAAGGGGCTGCTCGCGGCGCGCGCCCTGGGGTGGCCGGGCCGGCGCATCGCCGCGGGACCGGTGAGCGGTGCCGTGCTGCGCCTGACGGGTGCCACGACGACGCTGCTGCAGGTCGCCGAGCTCGGGGCGCGGCTGCTGGCCGGGCGCGGGGCCGGGGAGGTCCTGCCGCCGGAGCCGGACCCGGACGCCGACGCGGCGGTGATCTTCACCTCCGGGTCCACCGGCCCGGCCAAGGGGGTCGTCTACACGCACCGGCAGTTCGCGCTGCTGGCCGCCGCGATGGGCGCCACGATCCGCACCGACCCCGAGCACGGCCTGGTCTCGGCGTTCGCGCCGTTCGCGCTGTTCGGCCCCGCCCTGGGCGCCACGTGCGTCGTGCCGGACATGGACGTCACCCGGCCCGCGACCCTCACGGCGGCGGCGCTGGCCGACGCGGTGGTCGCCGGCGGGTCCGGCTCGGCGTTCCTGTCCCCCGCCTCCCTGGCCAACGTGCTCGCCACCGCCGACGCCCTCACCGCGGCGCAGCGGGAGGCGCTGGCGGGTGTCACGACGCTGCTGTCCGCGGGCGCTCCCGTCCACCCGGACCTGCAGCGGCGCGCACGGCAGCTGATGCCGCTGGCCGTACCGCGCAGCCCGTACGGGGCCACGGAGGTGCTGCCGGCCACGGACGTCAGCCTGGAGGAGGTGCTCGCCGCCGGGGCCGGGGAGGGCATCTGCGTGGGCACCCCCGTGCCGGGCGTGACGGTGGTGATCGCGCCGCTGGCCGAGGACGGCACCGCCGCCGAGGAGGTGGTGGCGCGGGCGGGCGTGACCGGGGAGGTCGTCGTGCGCGCCGAGCACGTCAAGGACCGCTACGACCAGCTGTGGCTGACCCACCGGGCGAGCACGCGGGTGCGCGCACCCGGGGGGCTGGGCACCGGCCGCTGGCACCGCACCGGTGACGTCGGGCACCTGGACGCCGAGGGCCGGCTGTGGATCGAGGGGCGCCTGGCGCACGTGGTGGTCACCGGCGACGGCGTCGTCACGCCGGTCGGTCCCGAGCAGCGCGCCGAGGCGGTGGCGGGCATCGCGCGGGCGGCGCTGGTGGGCGTGGGTCCGCGCGCGGTGCGCCAGCTCCTCGTCGTCGCCGAGCGCGCCGAGCCGGTGCGGCGCACCACGGTCGCCGCGCCACCGCTGGCGCGGGCGGTGCGGGCGGCGACGGGGCTGGACCTGGTGGCGGTGCTGCTGGTGCCGGCCCTGCCGGTGGACGTGCGGCACAACTCCAAGATCGACCGGGCCCGGGTGGGGCGCTGGGCCGAGCGGGTCCTGGCCGGCGAGGCGGGGGTGGCGTTGTGAGGGTCCTGGTCACGGGCGCCAGCGGCATGCTGGGCCGGCTCACCGCGCAGGCGCTGGTCGCGCGGGGGGACGCGGTGCGGGTGCTGCAGCGCCGCCCGTCGGGCATCGCCGGCGTGGAGGAGGTGCTGGGCAGCGTCACCGACCGGGCCGCGGTCGCGGCCGCGGTGGCCGGGGTCGACGCCGTCGTCCACCTGGCGGCGAAGGTGTCGATCACCGGTCCGGAGGCGGAGTACGTCGACGTCAACGTCGGCGGCACCGGCAACGTCGTCGACGCCTGCCGCGCCGCGGGGGTGCGCCGGCTCGTGCACGTCTCCTCCCCCTCGGTGGCGCACGGCGGCAGCGCGCTCGTGGGCGTCGGCGCGGGGACCGCGGACCCGGCGGGTGCCCGCGGTCCCTACGCCCGCACGAAGGCCGCCGCGGAGCTGCTGGCGCTGGCGGCGGACTCGCCGGAGCTCGCCGTGGTGGCGATCCGCCCGCACGTCGTGCTGGGGCCGGGCGACACCCAGCTCGTCGAGCGCATCGCGGACCGGGCGCGCGCCGGGCGGTTGCCGCTGATCGACGACGGCACCGCCCTGGTCGACCTGACGTACGTGGACAACGCGGTGGACGCGCTGCTCGCCGCGCTCGACCGCGCCGACGCGGCCCACGGGCAGGCGCTGGTCGTCACCAACGGCGAGCCGCGCACGGTGGCGGAGTGGTTCGCGGCGATCTGCGAGGCGGCCGGGGTGCCGGGCCCGCGGCTGCGGGTGCCCTCGGGGGTGGCGAAGGTGGCCGGTGGCGTCATCGAACGGGCGTGGGAGCTGCTCAAGCTGCCCGACGAGCCGACGATGACGCGTTTCCTCGCCGAGCAGCTCTCGACGGCGCACTGGTTCGACCAGCGGCGCACCCGCGAGGTGCTGCGGTGGGCGCCGCGGGTGCCGATCGACGAGGGGTTGCAGCGGCTGGCGGCCGGTTTCGGGCGCTGACCGCCGGTTCGGCGCTCGCCGGCGGTGGTGCCCGGTGCCGGATCACCGGAGGTCCTCGCCCGGCGGCAGCCGGTAGCGTGCGGGGCATGACGACCACGGGTCGCGCCTCGTCGGACGGCACCCCCCCACAGCTGACCGGCCTGCCCCCCAACCTGCAGGAGCGGCTGGCGCAGGCCCGCGCCGATCTGGACGTGGACCTCTCCCCCCTGGCGGAGGGCGAGCACGGGCTGCACCGCGCCGCGCGCATCGAGGACGCCCTCAAGGGTTTCGCCGGTGCCCGGTTGCGGGCGCGGGGCTGGAGTTCGCGGCTCCTGGCCTATCCCGGTTACGGCGGTCCCGGCTGGGTGCGCGTCATGGGGCGGGTGCTGCTCAGCGAGCGCCCGCACCGGGTGCCGCCACCGCCGCGCCCGGAGCGGGTGGACGCGGTGGTGCGCGGCTGGCGCCACTTCGTGACGGTGCCGGTGGCGGGGGTGCGGGTGTCGGTGGACGTCGGCGACGGCGACCGGCGCCAGCAGGTGGTGCTGACCACCGACCGCGGCGGTTACGTCGACGAGCGCATCGAGGTGGACCTGCCCGCCGGCGTGCACGAGGTCCGCCTGGCGCTGGCGGAGGACACCGGCGGCCGCTTCGCGGGCGCCCGGCGGGCGGACGCCGCACCGGAGCAGGGCGCGACCGCGCAGGTGGTCGTCGTGGGCCCGGAGCCGGTGCGCGGCCTGGTCAGCGACATCGACGACACGGTGGTCGTGACGCGCCTGCCGCGGCCGCTGCTGGCGGCGTGGAACACGTTCGTGCTCGACGAGCGGGCGCGGGTGCCGGTGCCGGGGATGTCGGAGCTGTACCACCTGTTGCTGGCGGGTCACGCGGGCGCGCCCGTGGTGTACCTGTCGACCGGGGCGTGGAACGCCGCCCCGGCGCTGACCCGCTTCCTGGGGCGCTCGGGGTATCCGGCGGGGCCGCTGCTGCTCACCGACTGGGGGCCGACGAACACGGGCTGGTTCCGCGACGGCTCGACGCACAAGCGCAACGTCCTGGAGCGGCTGGCGGAGGAGCTGCCGAACGTGCAGTGGCTGCTCGTCGGGGACGACGGTCAGCACGACCCGGTGATCTACGGCGAGTTCGCGGCCGCCCACCCGGAGAAGGTGGCGGCCGTCGCGATCCGGCGGCTGACGCCCACGGAGAAGCTGCTGGCCAGCGGCTTGTCGCCGACGGAGCCGGTGGCCGTGCCGCCCGGCGCGGAGGACGTGCCGCGGGTCTCCGGCGGCGACGGCTTCGAGCTCATGCACCGGCTGCGCGGCGCGGGCGTGCTGCTGGACGGCTGATCCCGCGGGTGCGGGATCCCGCACCCGCGGGGTGCGCAGCAGGGGCCGGCCCTCCGCGAGGAGGGCCGGCCCCTGCCGGCTGGTGCTGGTGCGTCAGAGGCGCACGCGACGCGGGTTCGCGACGGAGGTGAGGCGAACCTCGTCCGTGCTGCTCTGACGGTCCTGGGCGGTGGTGGCGGTGGTGTCCATCGTGACCCCTCTCGTTGCGCGAGCTGCGCACGTGGCGCAGCGGGTGCTCGACGTCGGCCGG
>NZ_BAABIL010000325.1:0-10406 GCF_039542765.1 Kineococcus glutinatus | reverse complement strand
GTGGCGGCGGCTGCTGCGCGCCTCCCGGCCCCGCGCCAGCCGGGGCCAGCTGCTGGCGGGCGTGCTGTGCGCCGCCCTCGGGTTCGCGGTCGTCGCGCAGGTGCGCCAGGCCCGGCAGGAGTGGCTGGAGCAGGCGCGCGAGACCGACCTGGTGCGGATCCTGTCCGACGCCTCCGACCGCTCCGAGCGGCTGGCCGCCGAGGCCCGGGGGCTGGAGCGCACCCGCTCGGAGCTCACCGCCGGCGGGGACGGCGCCGAGGCCGCGGCGCGGGCGGCGCGCGAGCGGCTGGACACGTACTCGCTGCTGGCCGGCACGGTGCCCGCGGCGGGCCCGGGCATCGTGCTGCGCATCGAGGACCCCGCGGGCGTCGTGCGGGCGGCGACGCTGCTGGACGCGGTGCAGGAGCTGCGCGACGCGCGGGCGGAGGCCCTGCAGATCGGCGCGGCGCGCGTGGTGGCGAGCACGGCGATCACCGACACCACCGGTGGCGTCCTGGTGGGGCAGGTGCTGGTCCGCCCGCCGTACGAGATCACCGCGGTGGGGGAGCCCACCACCCTGGCACCGGCCCTCGACATCCCCGGCGGGGTGCTGGAGGTGGTCCGGTCCCGGGGGGCGAGCGCGGCGGTGACCTCCTCGCAGGAGGTGCTCGTCTCCGCGGTGACCGGTGCGCCGCAGCTGCGCTGGGCCAGCCCCGCGCCGTCGTCGTCGCCGGCGCGGTAGCGTGCGCGCCGCCGTCGCAGCGATCCCGCCGCGGCCGCCGCCCACCGCCGTGACGCGGCGCAGCCAGGACCGACAGGAGCCCGCCCATGTCCTCCGCCGTGCCCGCCGACCTCCGCTACACCAGCGAGCACGAGTGGGTGCGCCGCGGCGAGGACGGCACCCTCGTCGTGGGCATCACCGACCACGCGCAGGCCGCTCTCGGCGACGTCGTGTACGTGGCCCTGCCCGCCGAGGGCGAGTCCGTCGAGGCCGGCAGCGCGTGCGGGGAGGTGGAGTCGACGAAGAGCGT
The DNA here is from genome assembly GCF_039542765.1 of Kineococcus glutinatus. Taxonomy (NCBI): domain Bacteria; kingdom Bacillati; phylum Actinomycetota; class Actinomycetes; order Kineosporiales; family Kineosporiaceae; genus Kineococcus; species Kineococcus glutinatus. The sequence goes on along the minus strand of NZ_BAABIL010000325.1, from coordinate 9,396 downwards.
CAGCGAGATCACGGCGCCGGTGGGCGGCACCGTCCTGGCGCACAACCCGGGTCTGGAGACACGCCCGGACCTCGTCAACTCCGACCCGTACGGGGAGGGCTGGATGTTCACCCTGCGGCCCACCGACCCCGCGGCGGTGGACTCCCTGCTCAGCGCCGCGGAGTACGCCGACCACGCCGGCTGAACCCCGGCCGGGGCAGGCCGCCGCGGGCCGCCGGGCGCGGCCGCGGGAGGGGTCGGCGGGTGGGCGTGGTGGAGGCCCCCGCCGGGCCACGGCTAGGCTGTGGCCCGGTGATCGCCGGGGTGGTCGGTAACCCGTCCGGCGGTGCGTCGGGAAGTGCCAGCGTCGCGAGAGGTGGTGCCATGTCGCCGTCGGGTGGTGGAGCGGTCGAGCCGGACGGCCCGGACGCCCGACCGCCGGCAGGGTCCGGTCGCGGGGACGACCGGGGCGGGCCGGAGACGACGATGTCGTTCGCGCACCTGGCGCCCGGTGACCTGCACGACGCGGGCGAGGGCGGGCTGTCGGCCGAGGACCACGAGGCCGTCGACGCGCTGCCGCAGGGCTCGGCCCTGCTGGTGGTGCGCCGGGGCCCGAACTCGGGGGCGCGCTTCCTGCTCGACGCGGAGCGGACCTCGGCGGGACGCCACCCGAGCAACGACATCTTCCTGGACGACGTGACGGTCTCGCGCCGGCACGCCGAGTTCCTGCGCGACGACGCCGGCGGCTTCCGGGTCCGCGACGTCGGCAGCCTCAACGGCACGTACGTCGACCGCGAGCGCATCGACGAGAAGGTCCTGCGCACCGGCGACGAGGTGCAGATCGGCAAGTACCGCATGGTCTTCCACGCCGCTCGGCGTGCCGGTGCCCCGCCCCAGGGCGGGTCCGCCCCGTGACCTCGCTGCCCGGTCCCGTGCCGCCGCGGTCCGCGCGGCGGGGCGGGCAGCCCGGCATGACGATCGGGGAGGTGATGGCGCAGCTGTCCGGCGAGTTCCCCGACATCTCGATCTCCAAGATCCGTTTCCTCGAGGAGCAGGGTCTCGTGGAGCCGCAGCGGACCCCGGCCGGGTACCGCAAGTTCTCCGCCGAGGACGTGGAGCGGCTGCGCTACGTCCTGGGGGCGCAGCGCGACCACTACCTGCCGCTCCGGGTGATCCGCGAGCACCTGGAGGCCCTCGACCGCGGTTTCGAGCCGCCGGCCCTGCCGGGGGCGGCGCCGGTCGTGCCGGCGGCCGGCGACGCGCCGGGCGCGGACGGTGATCGCTTCGGCGGGCGCGCCGGCCGGCTGCGGCTGACCCGCGGGGAGCTGCTGCGCGACTCCGGTGCGAGCGAGGAGCTGCTGCAGGCGCTGGAGACGTTCGGCGTCGTCGCACCGGTGGCGGGTGGGCCGTGGTTCGACGGGGAGGCGCTGGAGGTGGTGCGCGCCGCCGCCGGGCTGGCCGCCTTCGGCATCGAGGCGCGCCACCTGCGGGCCTTCCGCACGGCCGCCGACCGCGAGCTCGCGCTGGTGGAGCAGGTGGTGGCGCCGCTGCAGCGGCAGCGGCCGGGGGAGCAGACCGGCCGGCCCGCCGAGCGCGCCGGGGAGGTCGCCCGCCAGATGGCGGCCCTGTGCGTCCGGTTGCACACCGCCCTCGTGGCGGGCGGCCTGAGCCGGATGACGGGATGACGTGCGGCACCGCGACCGGGGCACGGGTCACCACCGCGCCGCGGCGGGGGTACGGTGAGGGACGTGCGTGAGCTCGACGTCATCGGGGTGCGGGTCGAGATGCCCTCCAACAACCCCATCGTGCTGCTGCGGGAGCGCGACGGGGACCGCTACCTGCCGATCTGGATCGGTGCGCCGGAGGCCAGCGCCATCGCCTTCGCCCAGCAGGGCGTCGTGCCGCCGCGGCCCCTGACGCACGACCTGCTGCGCGACGTCATCGCCGCCCTGGGTCGGACGCTCGTGGAGGTCCGCATCGTCGCGATGCAGGACAACGTCTACTACGCCGAGCTCGTCTTCGACGGCGACCTCACGGTGAGCTCGCGCTCCTCCGACGCGATCGCGCTCGCGCTGCGGGTCGGCTGCCCGATCGTGGGGGCCGAGGAGGTCCTGGACGCCGGTGGCGTGCCGGTGCCCGACGAGGACGAGGACGAGGTGGAGAAGTTCCGCGAGTTCCTCGACCACATCACCCCCGAGGACTTCGAGGCGGCCGATCCCGACGACCCGGGCGCGGGTCCACCGCGCTGAGCGGTCCCGGGCGCGCCGCGCCGGACCGGATCGCGACACGCCGGGGGCTGGGGGCCGTTGTCGTTGACGACCCCTTGACTCCCCCCTAACGTCTGTGCAGAGCGTCACCGCTGGGGGTTCCCCCGTGTGCGTCTCCCAACCGGGGAGCGAGTGCGGAGGAGGGCGGCAGCCCGCTGCCCCTGCCTCGGACCCGGTGGCGATGACGAGGAGGCCGGCGTGAGCAGTGGCGGCGACGTGACAGCGGGATCCCGGGCGGTGGGCGAACGGTCCCAGCGCTCCGACGCCGTGCGCGCGACCGGCGAGCTGGCCCACGGTCCCGTGCTGGGCCTCGACGCCGAGGTCGGCTACCGGGGCCCCACGGCCTGCCGCGTGGCGGGCATCACCTACCGCCAGCTCGACTACTGGGCGCGGACCGGGCTGGTGGAGCCGAGCGTGCGCTCGGCCAGCGGGTCGGGCTCCCAGCGGCTCTACAGCTTCCGCGACGTGCTGGTGCTCAAGGTCGTCAAGCGCCTCCTGGACACGGGGGTGTCCCTGCAGCAGATCCGCTCGGCGGTGGACCACCTGCGGTCGCGCGGGGTGGAGGACCTGGCGCACATCACGCTGATGAGCGACGGGGCGAGCGTCTACGAGTGCACCTCCCCGGACGAGGTCATCGACCTGGTGCAGGGGGGGCAGGGGGTCTTCGGCATCGCCGTGGGCCGGGTGTGGCGCGAGCTGGAGGGCACCTTGGCCTCGCTGCCCAGCGAGCGCCCCGCCGACCGCGTCCCCGAGGTCGCGCACGCCACCGTCGACGAGCTCGACAGCCGGCGCCGGGCCCGCGAGGCCGGCTGACCGGGCGCACCCGCCGCCGGGCCCGCTTCAGTCGAGCAGGTGCCCGTGCCGCAGCGCGCGCGCGGAGAACGGGTCGACGACCCAGTCGTGGGCGTCCGGCAGCCACAGCACGCTGGCGATGAGCGCGGTGGCCCACGCGCCGAGCAGGTGGGTCAGCGGCACGGACCAGCCCAGCGCGAAGGACCCGGCGGGGTCGTCGAGGATCAGCTGGTCCACGACGCTCACCCCGCCACCGAGGCGGACGGCGAGGAACTGCTCGTCGCGCGCGAACAGCGGCAGCCGGTCGCCGAAGTCGGACGGGTCGCGCTCCCGGACGCGGCGCACCGCCGCGTCCAGGGACAGCGGGACCCAGCCGCCCGGCCCGATGGAGGGCAGCGAGGTGCGGAAACGGGTGCGCACCGGCTCGACGCCGTCGACGGCGCGGAACCAGGCCCGGGTCCCCGGTGGCAGCGGTGCGGCGAGCGCGGCCTCCGCTGCGTCGAGGTCGGTGTCGCCGGCGCCGGGGCGCAAGCGGCTGGCGATGTCGGCGCCCACGCGCGACCACTGCGCGTAGAGGTCTGCGAGCGCGCGCAGGACCTCGTCGGCCTCCTCGGGCGCGCCGGACCAGCCGGCACCGCCGGGGTGATCCATGCCCTCTCCTCGGCCCACTCCCCGATGCGTTCCGGACCGGAACCGGCCACCGCTGATCACCCTAGGTGACCAACACGCGGGCCGCCAGGTCCTGGCACCGGGCGGGGGACCTCACGCACGCGTGGCCAGGACCCGGTCCAGCAGCGCGTCGAACGTCGCGCTCAGCGTGCGGGCGGCCGCGCTGCGCAGCTGGTGCAGCGGCACGCCGGCCCCCTGCGCCTGCTGGACGACGGCCCGCTCCGGCAGCGGCTCCAGCAGCAGCCCGTCGACGAGGGCCCGCAGCTCCCCGAGGCGGAAGCGGTGTTCCGCCGAGCGCGGGGAGTAGCGGTTGACGAGCACCCCGAGCGGCCGGGCCGCGCCGTGCTGCTCGCCGAGCTCGCGCAGCGCGCGGTCCACCGCGGCGACCGAGAAGCGCCCCGCGTCGGAGACCACCAGCGCGAGGTCGCTGGAGGCCCACGCCGAGCGGGTCAGCGCGCCCAGCGACGGGGGGCAGTCGAGCAGGACGAGCTGGTGCTCGGGCGTCTTGCGCAGGGCGGCGGCGAGGGCCGCGAGGTCCTTGCCGGCCGGGTCGGGCTCGTCGCGCAGCGCGGAGGCGGCGGAGCCGACGAGGACGTCGAGCTGACCGGGGTGGTCGTCGGCCCACCCGCTGGGGGCGAGCGCGGCGTCCACGATCTTGCGCTTGGGGCTGTCGAGCACCGCGGCGAGGTCGGCCGTGCGCCGCGCCGTCACGTCCAGGCCGCTGGTGGCGTCCGCCTGTGGGTCGAGGTCCACGACGAGCGTCGGAACACCACGACGCAGAGCGGCTCCTGCGAGACCGAGCGTGACGGTCGTCTTGCCGACGCCCCCCTTGAGGCTGCACACGGAGAGGGCGATCATCCGGGACACCGTAGTGGTCCGCGAGGGCGGGTGCGGACGCCGCGGTCGGATACCCTGGCCGCGGCCGTCGACCCCGCGCGGGAGAGTCCCCGCCGACGCAGCCCCGCCCTCGCGGCGGGTCGAGCGGGGCGCCGAAGGGGCAACATCCCCGGAACCTCTCAGGCGCCCGGACCGCACGGGGAAGGCCGATCTGGAGCGCCCCGCCGGTGCGACAGACGGGGAGGTCCGCACCGGTGCCACCGCACCGCTCGACGCCCGAGCGCAGGAGACCTCCATGACGACGACCGACGTGCCCGCGACCCACGGGCGTCCCGCCGCCTCCGCCGCACCGGCCGACCCGCTGCCCGCCGCCGCGGCCACCGCCGCCGGGGCCTTCGCCGCCCGCCACCTCGGTCCCCGCCCCGGCGAGGTCCGCCGGATGCTCGACGTCCTCGGCCTGGCCTCGACCGCCGAGCTCGTCGAGCGGGCCGTGCCCGCCTCGATCCGCGACACCACCCCCCTGGACCTGCCGGCCGCGCTGCCCGAGCACGCCGTCACCGCCCGGCTGCGGCAGCTGGCCGGGCGCAACCGGGTCGTGCCCTCGATGATCGGCGCCGGGTACCACGGCACCCGCACCCCGGCCGTGATCCGGCGCAACGTCCTGGAGGACCCGGCCTGGTACACCGCCTACACGCCGTACCAGCCGGAGATCTCCCAGGGCCGGCTGGAGGCGCTGCTGAACTTCCAGACCGCGGTGGCCGACCTCGTCGGCCTGGACGTCGCGGGCGCCTCGCTGCTCGACGAGGCCACCGCCGCGGCCGAGGCGATGACCCTGTCCCGGCGGGTGTCCAAGGCCGCGGCGGACGCCGTCTTCGCCGTCGACGCCGACGTGCTGCCGCAGACCCTCGCCGTGCTGCGCACCCGCGCGGTGCCGCTCGGGATCGAGCTCGTGCTCCTCGACGCCGACGCCGCCGACCCGCTGGCCGCGCTGGGCGGGCGGGCCGTGTTCGGCCTGCTGCTGCAGCACCCGGGGACCTCCGGGGCGGTCCGCGACCACGGCGCCCTGGTGCGCGCCGCCCACGCCCGGGGCGCCGTCGTGACGGTGGCCACCGACCTGCTCGCGGCCACCCTGCTGCGCCCGCCGGGGGAGTTCGGCGCCGACGTGGCGGTGGGCTCCAGCCAGCGCTTCGGGGTCCCGATGTACGCCGGTGGTCCGCACGCGGCCTTCATGGCGGTGCGCGCCGACCTGGCCCGCTCGCTGCCCGGCCGGCTCGTCGGGGTCTCCCGCGACGCCGACGGCGCGCCCGCCTACCGCCTGGCGCTGCAGACCCGCGAGCAGCACATCCGCCGCGAGAAGGCGACGAGCAACATCTGCACCGCGCAGGTGCTGCTGGCCGTCATGGCGGGCATGTACGCGGTGTGGCACGGCCCGGAGGGGTTGCGCGCCATCGCATCGCGGGTCGCCGCGACGGCGGCCGGCCTCGCCCGGGCGCTGCGCGACGGTGGCGTCGAGGTGGTGCACGCGGAGTTCTTCGACACGGTGCTGGCCCGCGTGCCCGGCCGCGCCGACGACGTCGTCGCCCGCGCCCTGGCCGCGGGGGTGAACCTGCGCCGCGTCGACGCCGACACCGTCGGCATCACGTGCGACGAGACGACCGGGGCCGAGCACGTCGCGGCGGCGCTGGCCGGGTTCGGCCTCGGCGCGCCCGCCGCGCTCGAGGGCCCCGACGCGCTGCCCGACGCGCTGCGGCGCACCTCCGGCTACCTGGCGCACCCGGTGTTCTCCCGCCACCGCTCGGAGACGGCGATGCTGCGGTACCTGCGGCGGCTGTCGGACGCCGACTACGCCCTGGACCGCGGGGCGATCCCGCTGGGGTCGTGCACGATGAAGCTGAACGCCACCACGGAGCTGGAGCCGGTGTCGTGGCCCGAGTTCGCCGACCTGCACCCCTACGCCCCCGCCGACCAGCTCGCGGGCACCGCCGAGCTCGTCGCCGACCTGGAGCGCTGGCTGGCGGAGGTCACCGGCTACGACGCGGTGTCGCTGCAGCCCAACGCCGGGTCGCAGGGGGAGTTCGCCGGCCTGCTGGCGATCCGCGCCTACCACCGCGCGGCCGGTGACGAGGCGCGCACGGTGTGCCTCATCCCGTCCTCCGCCCACGGCACGAACGCCGCCAGCGCCGTCATGGCCGGGCTGCGGGTCGTGGTCGTGGCGTGCGACGAGGCCGGGAACGTCGACCTGGCCGACCTGCGCGCCAAGGTGGAGGCGCACCGCGACACCCTGGCCTGCATCATGATCACGTATCCGTCGACGCACGGGGTGTTCGAGGAGTCCGTCGCCGAGCTGTGCGCGCTCGTGCACGACGCGGGCGGGCAGGTGTACGTCGACGGCGCCAACCTCAACGCCCTCGTCGGCCTGGCCCGCCCCGGCCGCTTCGGCGCCGACGTCTCCCACCTCAACCTGCACAAGACGTTCTGCATCCCGCACGGCGGCGGCGGCCCCGGTGTGGGGCCGGTGGCGGTGCGCGCCCACCTGGCCCGGTTCCTGCCCGCCACCACGCTGGACGAGGAGGCCGCCCGCGCGGGGGTGGGGCCGGTGGCGGCCGCGCCGTTCGGTTCCGCCGGCATCCTGCCCATCTCGTGGGCGTACGTGCGGCTCATGGGTCCCGACGGGCTGCGCGCGGCCACCGAGCAGGCGATCCTGTCGGCGAACTACGTCGCGGCGCGGCTGCGGCAGGCCTACCCGGTGCTCTACGCCGGTCCCGGCGGGCTCGTCGCCCACGAGTGCATCCTCGACCTGCGCGCCATCACGAAGCGGACGGGCGTGACGGTGGAGGACGTGGCCAAGCGGCTCGTGGACTTCGGGTTCCACGCCCCGACGATGTCCTTCCCCGTGGCGGGCACCCTCATGGTCGAGCCCACCGAGAGCGAGGACCTCGCCGAGCTGGACCGCTTCTGCGACGCGATGCTCGCCATCCGCGCGGAGATCGCCGACGTCGAGGCCGGCCGCTGGGCGGTGGCCGACAGCCCGCTGCGGCACGCCCCGCACACCGCGGCCAGCCTGACGGCGGCGTGGGAGCACCCGTACTCGCGCGCCGAGGCCGTCTACCCCGGCGGGCTGGACCCGCGCGCGAAGTACTGGCCGCCGGTGCGCCGCATCGACTCCGCGGCCGGTGACCGCCAGCTGGTCTGCTCCTGCCCACCGCTGGAGGACCTCGCCGAGGGCTGAGGTCCACCACCGGCCGGTCTGCCGTGCCTAGGATCGGCGGCGTCCGGCGCGATGTCGTCCGCCGGGGTCGTGGTCGCCGGGGTCTGGGTCGGTGGGGGAGGGGGTGCCGGAGGTGGGGGACTGGTTCCGCTCGCTGACCGAGCACCCGTGGTTGCTGTGGGCCGCGGCGGCGCTCGCGCTGGCGCTGCTGGAGGTCGTCAGCCTCGACCTGGTCCTGGTCATGCTCGCCGCTGGGGCGGCCGGTGGTGCGGTGGCGGCGCTGGCCGGCGCCGGCGCCGTGGGGCAGGTGCTCACCGCCGTGGTGGTCGCCGCGGTCATGACGGCGGGGGTGCGCCCGCTGCTGCTGCGCAGGCTGCGGGTCCCGCCGGCGGCGACCACCGGGCCGGCGGCGCTGGTGGGGCGCAGCGCCCACGTGCTGGCCGAGGTCGGCCCGCGCGGCGGCCTGGTGAAGCTGGCGGGGGAGACGTGGTCGGCGCGCTCGGCGCAGGGCGTCTCGTTCGCGGTCGGCGAGGACGTCGTCGTGCTCGCGATCGACGGCGCGACCGCCGTGGTCGGTGCCGGTCCCGGTGTCGTGCCGCCCGGGCCGGGAGCGGCGGGGAACCCGTGAGCCGTCGAGCGGGGTCGTGGGACGTGTCGAGGAGGGGAACTGATGGGTGACGTGGTGCTGATCCTCGTCCTGGTGCTGGTGGTCGTCCTCGTGGTGGTCGCGGCCGCCAAGACGATCCGGATCGTGCCGCAGGCGACCGCGGTCATCGTCGAGCGGCTGGGGCGCTACTCCCGCACGCTCGAGGCGGGCCTGAACGTGCTGGTGCCGTTCATCGACAAGCCCCGCGCAGTGGTGGACCTGCGCGAGCAGGTGGTGTCGTTCCCGCCGCAGCCGGTGATCACGTCGGACAACCTCGTCGTGAGCATCGACACCGTCATCTACTACCAGCCCACGGACCCGATGGCGGCGACCTACGAGATCGCCAACTACATCCAGGGCATCGAGCAGCTCACCGTCACGACCCTGCGCAACGTCATCGGCTCGATGGACCTGGAGCAGACGCTGACGAGCCGGGACCAGATCAACGGGCAGCTGCGGGGGGTGCTCGACGAGGCCACCGGGCGCTGGGGCATCCGCGTCAACCGCGTCGAGCTCAAGGCCATCGACCCGCCGCACAGCGTGCAGGACTCGATGGAGAAGCAGATGCGCGCCGAGCGCGACCGGCGCGCCGTCATCCTCAACGCCGAGGGGCACAAGCAGTCGCAGATCCTCACCGCCGAGGGCGAGAAGCAGTCCGCCATCCTGCGCGCCCAGGGCGAGGCGCAGGCGGCCATCCTGCGCGCGCAGGGCCAGGCGAAGGCCATCACGGAGGTCTTCGAGGCCATCCACGCCGGCGACCCGGACCCGAAGCTGCTGGCGTACCAGTACCTGCAGACGCTGCCGCAGATCGCGCAGGGCAGCGCGAACAAGGTGTGGATCGTGCCCAGCGAGCTGGGCGAGGCCCTGCGGGGGCTGGGCGGGGCCTTCGCCGGCGGTGAGGGCCGCGGCGGTGAGGGTGCCGGGCCGGGGCAGCAGGAGGAGCGGGACCGGCAGCAGCGCGACCAGCAGCACGAGCAGGACCGGCACGCCGGTGCCGG
>NZ_BAABIL010000324.1:0-14406 GCF_039542765.1 Kineococcus glutinatus | reverse complement strand
GCCGCGGTCGCGGTCGTGGCCCACGAGGTACCAGCGCCCGTGCCAGCTGACGATCGCCCAGGGCTCCACCGAGCGCACGGCCGGCTCCCCGTCGGCGCGGCGGTAGCCGAAGCTGACGGGTGCGCGGTCGCGGGCGGCGGCGTAGAGCGGCTCGAACGCCGGCTCGCTGGTGCGCACCCGCGGTTCCAGGCCCACCAGCGATGACTCGTCGGCCTCCACGCCGAGGCTGCGCAGCTTCACCAGCGCCCGGGTGGCGGGGCCGGCGAGGCTGGCCTGCTGCCACACCCGGCTGGCCAGGGACAGCACCGCCAGCTCCGCGGGGGTGAAGTCGATGGCGGGCAGGGCGTAGGCGTCGCGGTCGATGCGGTAGCCCTGCTCGTCACCGAAGAGGACGTCCTCGCCGCCGGTGGACAGCGGCACCCCCAGCTCGCGCAGGTCCTCCTTGTCGCGCTCGAACATGCGCTCGAAGGCGACGGTGGTGGCGCAGTCGGCGTACTGCGGCACCGCGCGGCGGATCTGCTCCTTCGTCAGCCACCGGCGGGTGGCCGACAGGGCGATGACGAGGTTGAGGAGTCGCTCGGTGCGCCGGCTGGCGTTGGCGGTGGGCATCGCTGGCGAACCTACCCCGCCCGCGCTCCCGGCGGCAGCCGCCGGTGCCCCACGGGGCAGCCGGTACCCCCGGGCCGGCCGCCGGTGCCCCAGGGGCGGCCGCCCGGGAGGGTCCCGGCCGTCCCGGGCGCCCGCCCCCGGGGCGGGCCTAGGGTGGCGCCCGTGGTGCGCTGGCGCTCGGGAACGGTCGTGTCCCTCGGCAGGTCCTGGCCGGGGGCGCAGGAGTGCGCCGTCGCCCTGGAGGACGGCCCCGGCCACGGCGGCGAGGTGCGCGCGCTGGCCCACCCCGACCTGGTGGGCACCCCCCGCCCCGGGGACCGGGTGCTGCTCAACACCGCGGCGCTGGAGCGGGGCCTGGGCACCGGCGGCTACGCGCTGGTGGTGGCGCTGCCCGAGCGGCTGCCGGCGCCGGCGCCGGCCGGGCCCGGGCACCTGGTCAAGGCCCGCTACACGCCGCTGCAGGCGATGGTGCTGGGCGCCGACGAGCAGGACTCCCCCCACCACGGGGTGCTGGCCGAGGCCGACGACCTCGCCGGCACCCCCGTCGTGGTGGCCGACCTGCACTCGGCGCTGCCCGCGGTGGTGGCCGGGGTGCGCGCCGAGCGGCCGGGTACGCGGGTGGTGTACGTCATGACCGACGGCGGGGCGCTGCCGGTGGCCTTCTCCCGGGCGGTGGCCGGGCTGCGCGCGGCGGGCTGGCTGGCGGCCTGCGTCAGCGCCGGGCAGTGCTTCGGCGGGGACCTGGAGGCGGTCAGCGTGCCCTCGGCGCTGCTGGTGGCCAGGCTGGTGGCCGGCGCCGACGTCGTCGTCGTGGCGCAGGGACCGGGCAACCTCGGCACCGGCACCCGCTGGGGTTTCTCCGGCACGGCCGTCGGGGACGCCCTCAACGCCGCGGCGGTGCTCGGCGGGCACCCGGTGGCGGCGCTGCGCGTCTCGGAGGCCGACGAGCGCCCCCGCCACCGCGGCCTGTCCCACCACTCCACCACCGCGGTGGGGCGCCTGGCGCTGGCGCCGGCCGACGTCGTGGCACCGGCCGAGGCGGGTGTGTTCTGGGACGACGTGCGCGCGGGTGCCGCGGCGCTGTGCTCGCCGACCGCGCAGCGACCGCAGCCGCACCGGCTGGTGGTGCTCGACACCGAGGGCCTGGACGCGGCGCTGGCCGCCTGCCCGGTGCCGCTGTCGACGATGGGCCGCGACGTGCGCGCGGACCGGGCCGCGTTCGTCACCGCCGCCGCCGCCGGGCGTTACGCCGCCCGCCTGCTGCTGGACTGAGCAGCGGGCGGGCGGCGCGCGGCGGGTGCGGGGTGCGCCTCAGCGCACGCCGACGAGGTCCACCACGAAGATCAGCGTCTCGCCGGGGCCGATGACGCCGCCGGCGCCGCGCTCGCCGTAGGCCAGGTGCGGCGGGATGACGAGCCTGCGCCGCCCGCCCACCCGCATGCCGGCGATGCCGCGGTCCCAGCCGGGGATGACGTAACCCTGCCCGAGCGGGAAGTCCAGCGGCTGGCCGCGGTTCCAGGAGGCGTCGAACTCCTCACCGGTGGAGAAGGTGACCCCGACGTAGTGGGTGACGACGGTGCTGCCAGCGGTGGCCTCGGGGCCCTCGCCCACGGTGATGTCGGTGATCTCCAGGTCGGCGGGCGGCTCGCCGCCGGGGAAGTCGACCTCGGGCTTGGTCAGCTCGGACATGGCTCTCCTCGGATCGGGGTGGGTGCGGGGCTGGGGTGCGGTGCTCAGCGGGCGTCGAGGATGTCGACGACGAAGACCAGGGGCCCGGCCGGGCGGCCGTTCTCCTCGCTGGCGTCGGGGTAGGCCAGCGCCTGCGGGATGACGAGCAGGACGCGGCTGCCGACCGGCTGGCCCACCAGGCCCTGGTCCCAGCCGGCGATGACGCCACCGGTGCCGATCGGGAAGCTGGCCGGCTGCCCGGACTCCCACGAGGAGTCGAACTGCTCCCCGTCCTCCAGGCGCACCCCGGTGTACTGCACGGTGATCGTCTGCCCGGACTCCACCGCCGCGCCGGTGCCGGTGATGAGCGGCTGCACGACGAGCTGCTGGGGGTTCTTGTCGACGTCCGCGCCGATGGTGATGCCGGTGGGGCGGCCCTCGGCGTCGACCTCGACGGTGGGCAGCCCCGCCGGGGGCGTCACCGCCTGGCCCTCGGCCTGCGTCAGCGGCACGTAGGCGTCGCGCAGGTCGGCGACCAGCACCATGGTGTCGGTGGCCTCCAGGCCGGCGTAGGCGGCGCCGGCCTGCTCCCCGAAACCGTCGGAGGGGGCCACCGCGATGGCCAGGCGGTCACCGACGGTCGCGCCGAGCAGGCCGTTGGCCACCCCGCGGATGAGCTGGTCGGTGATGGGGAAGGCGGCGGCCGTCTTGCCGTAGGTGGTGTCCAGCTCCGCGCCGTCGCGGCCGTTGTAGAGGGTGTAGTCCAGCACGACCGTCTGCCCCTGCTCGATGACGGCGCCGGTGCCGGCGGTGACGACCTTGCGGGTGGACTCCTCCACCGACAGCGGCGTGGTGATCGTGACCTCGGGCTTGGCGTCGGCGGCGCCGGTGACCTGCACGGCCAGGTCGGGGTCCACCGCGGCCGGGGCCAGCTCCGCCGGGCTGGCCGTGGCGGTGGAGGAGGTGGCCGTGGGCGTGGCGGCCTCCGGCTCCGAGGCGCACGCCCCCAAGGCGAGGACGAGGGCGAGGGGCAGGGCGGTCAGGCGGCGCACGGGCATCCTCGGTGTTCGGCGTCTGCGGGCCCCGCGCGGTCGCGGCCGGCGGGCACCCAGGTCCCTGACACCCTAACCAGCGCTGCTGGGAGGAGGCTGGGGGGCGGGCGGCGCCGGGTGGCTCACATGCTCTCGATGAGGCGCTCCACCCGCTCGTCGACGGAGCGGAACGGGTCCTTGCACAGCACCGTGCGCTGGGCCTGGTCGTTGAGCTTGAGGTGCACCCAGTCCACGGTGAAGTCGCGGTGCTTCTCCTGGGCGGCGCGCACGAAGTCCCCGCGCAGCTTGGCCCGGGTGGTCTGCGGCGGCACCGCGGTGGCCTCGAACACCTCCAGGTCGTGGCTGACCCGCTCGGCCAGGCCCCGGTTCATCAGCAGGTAGTGCAGGCCGCGGCGGCGGGAGATGTCGTGGTAGGCCAGGTCCAGGCGCGCGATGCGCGGGGAGCTGAGCGTCAGGTCGTGCTTGGCCATGTACCGCTCCAGCAGCCGCTTCTTGATCACCCAGTCGACCTCGCGCTCGACGAGGCCGAGGTCGCCGGAGCGCACCGCCAGCAGCGCCCGCTCCCACAGGTCCAGGACCCGCTTGACGGTGGGGGTCTGCAGGCCGTCGGACTCCACGAAGTCCTTGGCCCGCGCGAGGAACTCCTCCTGGATCTCCAGCGCGCACGCCTCGCGGCCGTTGGCCAGCCGCAGCCGGCGCCGGCCGGTGGTGTCGTGGCTGATCTCGCGGATGGCGCGGATGGGGTTCTCCAGCGTCATGTCCCGCAGCAGCATCCCGGACTCCACCAGCCGCAGGACGAGGTCGGTGGCGCCCACCTTGAGCATCGTCGTGGTCTCGGACATGTTGGAGTCGCCGACGATGACGTGCAGGCGGCGGTAGCGCTCGGCGTCGGCGTGCGGCTCGTCGCGGGTGTTGATGATGGGCCGCGAGCGGGTGGTGGCCGAGGAGATGCCCTCCCAGATGTGGTCGGCGCGCTGGGACAGGGAGTACGCGGCCCCCCGCGGGGTCTGCACCACCTTGCCGGCGCCCACGACGATCTGGCGGGTGACGAGGAAGGGGATGAGGGCGTCGGAGAGGCGGGAGAACTCCCCGTGCCGGGAGACGAGGTAGTTCTCGTGGCAGCCGTAGGAGTTGCCCGCGGAGTCGGTGTTGTTCTTGAAGAGGAAGACCTCCCCGTTGATGCCCTCCTCCTGCAGGCGCCGCTCGGCGTCGGTGAGCAGGCCCTCCAGGGTGCGCTCGCCCGCGCGGTCGTGGACGACGAGCTGGCGCACGTCGTCGCACTCGGGCGTGGCGTACTCGGGGTGGGAGCCGACGTCGAGGTAGAGGCGCGCGCCGTTCTTGAGGAAGACGTTGCTGGAGCGGCCCCAGGAGACGACCTTGCGGAACAGGTAGCGCGCCACCTCGTCCGGGGACAGCTTGCGCTGGCCCTCGAACGCGCACGTCACGCCGAACTCCGTCTCCAGTCCGAAGATCCGGCGGTCCATGTGCCCACCATAGGCACACCGGGCGGGGTTCGGCGTGGCGAAGCGCCGCGTCAGCCGGCGAGCGCGGCCTCCAGCACCGGGCCGGCCAGGCGGCGGAAGGCGCGCCGGGGCCGGGCGCGGTCCAGGACGGCGACCTCCAGCTGGTCGGCGGCGATGGCGCGCAGCCCGGCCCCGGCGGCCTCGGCGGCGGCGGGCAGGCCCAGGGCCGCCACCGCCCGGCGCAGCGCCTCGGGCAGGTCCAGGCCCTCGCGCCAGTCCTCGGCGAGCTTGGCGCCGATCTGCTCGGCGGAGCCGCCCATCGCGACGAAGCCGTGCTCGTCGGCGACCGAGCCGTCGTAGGTGAGGCGGTAGATCTGGTCCCCGGCCGCGGTGGCCCCGACCTCGGCGACGACGAGCTCGACCTCGTAGGGCTTGGACTCGGTGGTGAAGATGGCCCCCAGGGTCTGGGCGTAGACGTTGGCCAGGCCGCGCGCGGTGACGTCGGAGCGGTCGTAGGAGTAGCCGCGCAGGTCCGCGTAGCGCACCCCGCCCACCCGCAGGTTCTCGAACTCGTTGTACTTGCCGACCGCGGCGAAGGCGACGCGGTCGTAGATCTCGGAGATCTTGTGCAGGGCGCGGGAGGGGTTCTCGGAGGCGAAGACGATGCCGCCGGAGCAGGCCAGGACGACGACGGCCCGCCCGCGCGCGATGCCCTTGCGCGCGTAGTCCGCCTTGTCCTTCATGAGCTGCTCGGGCGAGACGTAGAACGGCGTGCTCATGCGCGCTCGCCCCCCGCCGCCCGCGCCGCTCCCGTCCCGCCGGGATCCCCGCGCCTGCCGGCCACGACCGCCTCCACCACTGCCTCCAGCTCCTCGTCGCCGACCCGGCGGTAGCCCTCGGCGCCCACCACGGCCACGACCGGCCAGATCCGGCGGGCCAGGTCAGGTCCCCCGGTGGCCGAGTCGTCGTCGGCGGCGTCCCACAGCGCCTCCACCGCCACCCGCACGGCGCCGGCGGCGTCCAGACCGGGGCGCCACAGCTTCTTCAGCGCCCCGCGGGCGAAGACGGAGCCGGAGCCGACGCTGTGGTGGTGCTGCTCCTCGTAGCGCCCGCCGGTGACGTCGTAGCTGAAGATGCGCCCGCGCCCGGCGGCCAGGTCCAGGCCGGCGAAGACCGGCACGACCGCCAGGCCCTGCATCGCCAGGGCGAGGTTGCCGCGGATCATCGCCGAGAGCCGGTTGGCCTTGCCCTCGAAGGACAGCAGCGCGCCCTCGATCTTCTCGTAGTGCTCCAGCTCCACCTGGAACAGCCGCACCATCTCGATCGCCAGCCCGGCGGTGCCGGCGATGCCCACGCAGGAGTGCTCGTCGGCGGGGAAGACCTTCTCGATGTCGCGCTGGGCGATGAGGTTGCCGGCGGTGGCGCGCCGGTCCCCGGCCATCACCACCCCGCCGTCGAAGACGGCCGCCACGATCGTCGTGCCGTGCGGGGCGTGCGCGGCGGCCTCGGCGGCGCCGGCGCCCGCGGCGCGGCGGGCGGTCAGGACGTCGGGGGCGTGGTCGCGCGCGAAGTCGGCGAAGGACGACGACCCGGGGACCAGGTAGGCGGCGGGCAGGCGTCCGCTGTGGTCGGGGCTCACGGGCGCGACCCTACCGGCGCCCCGCCCGCCCCGCCGCGGCCGGGCGGGCGCCGGCCGCGGCGGCGGGCCACCTCCGGCACGCCCAGGGCGATGACGTCGTTGCCGCAGGCGCAGCCCGCAGTGCGCATCGCCGCCCGGCCCCTGGCGCGGGTGTCCTCCGGGCAACACCGTCGGAAACCCGGCGCGGTACCCGTCCACCTGCCCCGGGACCGGCGAGGAACTGCTCACCGACATCACCGGCCGCACCGCGCGGTTCAGCAAGTAGCCTCCCGCGCGGGGCGCCACCGCAGGCGCCGCCCCGCCCCACGACCCCCGAGGAACCATGCCGCACAGCACTGAGCACAGCAGCGAGCAGAGCAGCGAGCAGAGCAGCGAGCGGACCAGGCACGCGCTCGTCGTGCGCGGCGGCTGGGACGGGCACCAGCCCGTCGAGGCCACCGAGGAGTTCATCCCCTTCCTGCACGAGCAGGGCTTCGAGGTGCGGGTGGAGGACAGCCCGAAGCCCTACGCCGACCACGCCTACATGGCCGGCGTGGACCTCGTCGTGCAGTGCGTGACGATGTCCACGATCGAGAAGGACGAGCTGGCCGGGCTGATGGCGGCGGTGGAGGCCGGCACCGGCCTGGCCGGCTGGCACGGGGGCATCGCCGACTCCTACCGCAACTCCTCCGACTACCTGCACCTGATCGGCGGGCAGTTCGCCTGCCACCCGGGCAAGCACCCCGACGAGCGCACCGGTGAGCAGGCCGACAACTACGTGCCCTACCGCGTGACCATCACCGACGCCGGGCGCGAGCACCCGATCACCGCCGGCCTGGACGACTTCGACCTCGTCACCGAGCAGTACTGGGTGCTCTCCGACGACTACTGCGACGTGCTGGCCACCACCACCCAGGCCGTGCGGGCCTGGGACCCCTGGCACCGGCCCGTCACCTCCCCCGCGGTCTGGACCCGCTCCTGGGGGAAGGGGAAGGTCTTCGTGGCCACCCCCGGGCACCGCGTGGAGGTCCTGCGCGAGACAGCCGTCCGCACGCTCGTGGAGAGGGGCCTGCTGTGGGCCGGCCGCTGAACATCGGGATCGTCGGGGCCGGGCACATCTCCACCCAGTACCTGGCCACCGTCGCCAAGCTCGCGCCGCTGCGGGTGGCCGCCGTCGCCGACCTCGACGCCGCCCGCGCCGAGGCCGTGGCCGACGCCGCCGGCGGCGCGCGCGCCCTCGGCGTGCAGGACCTGCTGCGCGACGAGGAGGTCGACGTCGTCCTCAACCTCACCGTTCCCGCCGCCCACGCCGAGGTGGCCCTGGCCGCGATCGCCGCCGGCAAGGACGTCTACGGGGAGAAGCCGCTGGCGGCCACCACCGAGCAGGCCCGCGAGGTGGTCGCGGCCGCCGACGCCGCCGGGGTGCGGCTGGGCTGCGCCCCCGACACGGTGCTGGGCACCGGCATCCAGACCGCCCGCAAGGCCATCGACGACGGCCTCGTCGGGGCGCCGGTGGCCGCGACCGCCACCATGGTCACCCCCGGCCACGAGCGCTGGCACCCGAATCCGGACTTCTACTACGCCCCCGGCGGCGGCCCGCTGCTGGACATGGGCCCGTACTACGTCAGCGCCCTGGTCACCATGCTCGGGCCGGTCGCCTCCGTCATCGGCGCGGCCTCGCACACCCGCTCCAGCCGCACCATCGGCTCCGGCCCGCGCGCCGGGCAGACGGTGCCGGTGAGCACCGACACCCACGTCTGCGGTGTCCTCGTGCACGCCTCGGGGGTGCTGTCCACGCTCGTGATGAGCTTCGACGCGGTGAAGACCCGTGCGCCGAGCATCGAGGTGCACGGCGAGCGCGGGTCCCTGGTGGTGCCCGACCCGAACTACTTCGAGGGCGCGGTGGAGCTGTTCGAGCTGGGCGCGGCGGACTGGCGGCGCCTGGAGGTCTCCGCCGGTTACCGCGACGGCGGGCGCGGCATCGGCCTGCTGGACCTGGCCGGCGGCGGGGAGCACGTCCGCGCCGGCGGCCGGCTCGGCTTCCACGTGCTGGACGTCGTGGAGTCCCTGCTGCGCTCGGCGGCCGAGGGCGCCGCGGTGGCCGTGCACAGCACGTGCGATCGGCCCCTGCCCGTGCCGCTGCAGGACCTGCCCTCCTGAGGGCACGACCCGCGGACGCGGTGGGGGCGCGCACCGGGCCGGTGCGCGCCCCCACCGCGGCGCGGGGTGCGGGCTACTGCCCGCCCTTCTGCACGAACCCCCGGACGAACTCCTCGGAGTTGGTCTCCAGGACGTCGTCGATCTCGTCGAGCAGGGCGTCGACGTCCTCGTCGTGGGTCGTCGTCTGCCCGCTCGGTGCGGAGGCGAGCTCCTCGGGCTCGTCCTCGCGGCGGCTGGGTCGCTGCTGCTCGTGTGCAGGCACGGCTGCCCCCCTCGGTCTGTCCCCGGCGCGAGCGGTCGGGCGTGACCGCCGCTCCCGCTCCGACACTAACGCCTGCGCCCGACGGGGGGCGGCCCCGGCGCCCACCGGGTCGTGACGATCGTGTTTCGCCTGCCCGCGCCGCTCAGGAGCCGGTGAGCGCGGCGACGAGGTCGGCGGCGGTGCGGCAGCGCTCCAGCAGCGCCCCGACGTGCTCGCGGGTACCGCGCAGCGGCTCCAGGGTCGGCACCCGCTGCAGGGCGCCGCGGCCGGCGATGTCGAAGATCACCGAGTCCCAGCTGGCGGCGGCCACCTCCCGCCCGTAGCGGGCCAGGCACTGGCCGCGGAAGTACGCGCGGGTGTCCTCCGGCGGCCGGGTCACCGCCTGCGCCACGTCGTCCTCCGCCAGCAGCACCTCCACCTGCCCGCGGGCCGCCAGGCGCAGGTAGAGGCCCTTCTCCGGGCGCACGTCCGACCACTGCAGGTCGATGGCCTGCAGCCTGGCGGCGTCCCAGTCCAGCCCGTCGCGGTCGCGGTAGCCCTGCAGCAGGCGCAGCTTGGCCACCCAGTCGATCTCCCGCGCGCACAGGGCCGGGTCGCGCTCCAGGCGCGTCAGGACCGACTCCCAGCGCTGCAGCACCTCGGCGGTGTCGGGGTCGGGGTGGGCGCCCTGCTCGCGGGCCACGAACGCGGCGGCCGCCTCGTGGTAGGCCCACTGCAGCTGCACCGCGCTCATGCGCCGCCCGTCGCGCAGCCGCACGAGGTGGCGCAGCGAGGGGTCGTGGGAGACGGCGTGCAGCTCCGCCACCGGCTGGGCCAGGGCCAGGTCGCCGGCCGGGCCGCCGTCGAGGGCGCCGGCCTCCACCATCGCCAGCACCAGGGAGGTCGTGCCGACCTTCAGCAGCGTCGCCACCTCGCACATCGTGGCGTCGCCGACGATGACGTGCAGGCGGCGGTACTTCTCGGCGCTGGCGTGCGGCTCGTCGCGGGTGTTGATGATGGGCCGCTTCAGCGTCGTCTCCAGGCCCACCTCGACCTCGAAGAAGTCCGCGCGCTGGCTGATCTGGAACCCGGCCCGGCGGCTGTCCTGGCCGATGCCGACGCGCCCGGCGCCGCAGAGGACCTGCCGGGAGACGAAGAACGGCGTCAAGTGGCGGACGATGTCGCCGAAGGCCGTGGCCCGGTCCATCAGGTAATTCTCGTGGGTGCCGTAGGAGGCGCCCTTGCCGTCGGTGTTGTTCTTGTAGACGTTGACCGGTGTCAGCCCGCCACCGGCGGCGATGCGGCGCACCGACTCCAGCACCACCCGCTCCCCCGCCCGGTCCCAGCGCACCGCGTCGCGCGGGGTGGTGACCTCCGGGGAGGAGTACTCCGGGTGGGCGTGGTCGACGTAGAGGCGGGCGCCGTTGGTGAGGATGACGTTGGCGGTGGAGGGGTCCTCGCTCTCGAAGGACTCCGTGCCGGCCTGCGGCACGCTGCGCCGCTGCTGCGCGGGGCCGGGGCGGTCGGTGAGCTGGCTGGGGTGGGCGGCGGCGCGCTCGACCTCGAAACCGCGCGCGTCGCGCAGCGGGGCCTCGTCCTCGTAGTCCCAGCGGGCCCGGGCCCCCTGCCCGCCGAGCGGGGCGGCGTAGGCGTTGACGACCTGCGCCGACAGGAGCATGGGGTTGGCCGCGGGGTCGCCGGGGGCGACGACCCCGAACTCGGTCTCCAGGCCGGTGACCCTGTGCACGCTCACGGGGCGACCCTAACCACGCGTGTCCACCCCACCGGTGCCGGGCCACCGGCGGCCCGGCACGGGTGGGGCGGCGCGGGTGGGGCGGGCCGGCGCGGGCGGGTCAGTCGGTGGCCGGCGGGATCGGGGTGTCCTCCTCGCCGTGGACGACGCGCCGCTCGTGCTCGACGAGCTGCTCCAGCTGGTCGTCGCTCGGCCGGGCCGGCATCTTGCCGTGCTCCTGGCGGTCGCGCGGGGTGCTCTCCGTGGGCAGGATCACGCCGAGGTCCTCGGCCGGGTCGGTCTCGGGCTGGGGGCTGCTCACAGCGCCTCCTGGTGCGTCGGTGGCGGCCCGCGGACCGGGCCGCCCTCACCGGCCCCTTACCCGCTGCGGCCGCCGGGGACACCCGGGGCGGCCGGGACGGCCGCTTCGCCGGGCTCGGGGCGGCGCGATGAGTCCGACCGGCCCGCCCGGTCTGCCCGGGCGAGCGCCCGAGAGGAGACCACCGTGCCCGCCGCCCGCCTGCCGCTGCAGCCCCTGACCACCGCCGCCGCCCCCGAGGTCGTCGACCGCTCCGCCTGGCTCGCCGCCTGCGAGGAGCTGCTCGTGCGGGAGAAGGCCCACACCCGCGAGGGCGACGCCATCGCCGCCGCCCGCCGGCGGCTGCCCATGACGCCGGTGCCCGCCGGTGCCCGCGTCGTCGGCGCGCACGGGGAGGTGCCCTTCGCCGACGTCTTCGAGGGCCGGCGCCAGCTGCTGGCGTACTTCCACATGTGGCACGACGGCCAGCCCCCGGAGGGGCAGTGCGAGGGGTGCACCTTCTTCACGGCCGACGCCCAGCGCCCGGAGTACCTGCACAGCCGCGACGTCACCCTCGCCGTGCTGTGCCAGGGCCCCTACGGGGAGAGCAGGGCCTACGCCGACTTCGTCGGCAACCGGCTGCCCTGGTACTCCGCGCGCGGTGCCGACGCCCTGCTGGCCGGCCGCGGCTTCGGGTTCCTGGCCGGCTACCTGCGCCGGGGCGCGGAGGTCTGGGAGACCTGGTGGACCACCGGGCGCGGCGCCGAGGCGATGTCCTCCAGCTACGGCCTGCTGGACCGCACCGTCTACGGGCGGCAGGAGACCTGGGAGGACTCCCCCGCCGGCTGGCCCCGGGGCCTGGACGTGCTCGGGGGGCAGTTCAGGGTGGCCGGGCGCCCCACGATCCAGTGGTCGGTCACGGACTCCCCGGCCCGCCCCGGCTCCGACGAGCACCGCGCCGCCTGCCACTGACGGCGCCCGTGCCGCCTGCCGCCGACGGCGCCCCTGCCGCCTGCCACCGACGGCGCCCGTGCCGCCCGTCAGTCCCCGCGCAGCGCCACCACGGGGTCCAGCCGTCCGGCGCGGCGGGCGGGCAGCACCCCGAAGGTGATGCCCACCGCCGCCGAGACGGCGAAGGCCACCACCGGGCTCCACCACTCCACCGCCGCCGGCAGCGGTGAGAGGCGGTCCAGCGCGACGGAGGCACCCACCCCCACCGCGATGCCCACGCAGCCGCCGATCGTGGTCAGCAGCACCGCCTCCAGCAGGAACTGGGCCAGCACGTCGCGCTGCCGCGCGCCCAGCGCCTTGCGCAACCCGATCTCGCGGGTCCGCTCCCGCACCGAGACGAGCATGATGTTGCTCACCCCCACCCCGCCGACGAGCAGCGAGATGCCGGCGATGGCGGCCAGCACGCTGGTGAGCAGGCCGAGGACGTCGCCGATGACGCCCAGGACCTGCGTCTGGGTGATGGCGCTGAACGGCTCGTCGGGGTGCTCCTCCTGCAGGGCCCGGCGCAGCCGGTCGCTGAGCCCGCCCACGGACGCGGCGTCGGGGGCGCGCACCGCGAAACCGTCGACCCGGTCCACGCCGAGCAGCCGCTGCGCGGTGGTGATCGGCACGTGCACCTCGTCGTCCTGGCTGACGCCGAAGGACTCCCCCTGCTCGGCCAGGACGCCGATGACGCGGAACCGGCTGCCGGCCACGGTGATCTGGCGGCCCACCGGGTCGGCGTCGCCGAACAACCGGGTGGCGGTGCGGGCCCCCAGGACGGCCACCCGCCGGCGGGTGTCGACGTCGGTGCCGGTGAGGTAGCCGCCCTCGGCCAGCGGCCGGTCGAAGACGCGCGGGAAGTTCTCGTCGCCGCCCTGCACGGTGGTGAAGGTCGAGCGGCTGCCGGCGCGCACCCGCTCCCCCGAGGCCAGCCGTGCGGTGACGGCGCCCGGGTCGCCGACGACGCGGGCCAGCAGCAGCCCGTCGGCGCGCCGCAGCCGGCTGACGGTGGGCGCCCCGACGGTGGTCGCCTCACCGGGCACGACGAGGATCAGGTTGGAACCGAGCCCCTCCACCTGCTGCTCGATCTCCTGGCGCGCGCCGGCGCCGATGGAGACCACGACGACCACCGCGGCCACGCCGACGACCACCCCGATCATGGTGAGCAGGCTGCGCAGGCGGTTGGCGCGCAGGGCGTCGAGCGCCACGCGCAGCGCCTCCAGCCCCTTCACGTCGCCGCCGCGGGCCGGGCGGTGTCCAGCTCGACGAGGCCGTCGCGCACCCGCACCTGGCGGCGGGCGCGGGCGGCCACGTCGCCGTCGTGGGTGACGAGCACGACGGCCACCCCGCGGGTGGCGTTGAGGTCCTCCAGGATGCGCATGACCTCGGCGCCGTTGCGGCTGTCGAGGTTGCCGGTGGGCTCGTCGGCCAGCAGGATGCGCGGCTCGCCGACGAGGGCGCGCGCGATCGCCACCCGCTGCTGCTCCCCGCCGGACATCTGCGCGGGCCGGTGGTCCAGGCGGTGGTCCAGGCCCACGGCCCCCAGCGCGTCCGCGGCGCGGCGGCGGCGCTCGGCGCGGGGCGTGCCGCGGTACAGCAGCGGCAGGGCCACGTTCTCCAGGGCGCTGGAGCGGGCCAGCAGCTGGAAGGCCTGGAACACGAAGCCGATCTCGCGGTTGCGCAGCTCGGCCAGCTCGCCGTCGGACAGCCGCGCCACGTCGCGCCCGCCGACCCGCAGCAGCCCCGAGGTGGGCCGGTCCAGGCAGCCCAGCAGGTGCATGAGGGTGGACTTGCCCGAGCCGCTGGGCCCGACGACCGCGGCGTACTCCCCTTCGGCGACGGTGAAGCTGACCCCGCGCAGCGCCTGCACGGTGGTGGCGCCCAGGTCGTAGGAGCGGCGCACGTCGACGGCCTCGATCGCCGGGGGGGTGCCGTCGGGGGCAGCGTCGTCGGGGGTGGTGTCGTCGGCGGTGCGCCCGGCGGCTGCGGGGTCCTTCACGGCAGCCGGCCGCCCTCGGTGAGCCGGTCCAGGCCGGAGACGGCGACCCGCTCGCCGGCGGCGAGGCCGCGCACCACCTCCACGTCCTCCTCCCCGCGGGCACCGATGCTGACGTCGCGGCGGTGGACCCGCGTGCCGCTGACCACCCAGACCCCCTCCGGGCGCGAGCCCTCGGCGCGCAGCACCGCCGCGGCGGGCACCCGCAGCGCACCGGGGGCCTCGCGCACCCGCAGCGACACCACCGCCGACATCCCCGGCAGGGGGGCGGGGGCCGGGGCGCCGCCGCGCAGCGTGCCGCCGTCGAAGCTCATCCGGGTGCTGAAGGTCACCGCCCCGGCGCCGCCGGTGGCCGGTTGCGGGTCGACGGCGACGACGGTGGCGGCGTAGGCGGCCTCGGGCACGGCGTCGATGCTGACGTCGGCGACGGTGCCCGGGCGCACCTGCAGCACGTCGGTCTCGTCGACGGCGGCGGTGACGCCGAGGGTGGAGGCGTCGGTGACCACCGCCAGCGCCACCCCGGCGAGGAGGTGGAGGGCTACGCGGGGGTCGCGCTGGCGGTGATGGCGGCCGTCA
>NZ_BAABIL010000323.1:0-13642 GCF_039542765.1 Kineococcus glutinatus | reverse complement strand
GGGGCGGCGGCGAGGGTGGTGACCGGCCCGGTCGCCGCTGCGGGTGCCGTGGTGGGGGCGGGCGGGGCCGGCGCGCAGGAGGTGCCCAGCGCCACGAGCGCGACGGCGGCGGCCAGCCGCCCGGGCATCCCCATCGGCCGAGCGTAACCGCACGGCTGCGCGGCGGCGCGGTCCTGCGGCACGATCGGTCCCGTGAGCCCCTCCGGCCGGGTCGTCGCCGTCAGCCGCGACGACCAGCACCGCTTCGGCAAGGACGTCGTCGACGTCGTCACCCTGCTCGCCGGGCTGGGGGTCGCCGGCGACGCCCACGCCGGGCGCACCGTGCAGCACCGCTCCCGGGTGGCCGCCGACCCCACCCAGCCCAACCTGCGCCAGGTGCACCTCATCGCCGCCGAGCTGTTCGACGAGCTCGCCGGGCAGGGGTTCACCGTCCGCCCCGGCCAGCTCGGGGAGAACGTCACCACCCGCGGCGTCGACCTGCTGGCCCTGCCGCGCGGCAGCCGCCTGCACCTGGGCGCCGACGCGGTCGTCGAGGTCACCGGGCTGCGCAACCCCTGCGCGCAGATCGACGCGTTCACCCCGGGCCTGCTCAAGGCGGTCACCCCCCGCGACGAGACCGGTGCCGTGGTGCGCAAGGCGGGCGTCATGGGCGTCGTACTGCACGGCGGGGACGTCCGCGCCGGTGACGCCGTGCGCGTGGAGCTGCCCGCCCGGCCGCACGAGGCGCTGCAGCGGGTCTGACGCGACCGGTGCCCGCCCTGGCAGGGTGGCGGCTGCGCGGGCCTGCCGATGTCGTCGTGACTGCTGAGCGGCGCTCCCAACACCAGAATGGCGCCATGCCGAGCGTCCGGATCGACGACGTCCCCGACGAGACGCACGCCGTCCTGCGCCGCCGCGCAGCCCTGGCCCACCAGTCCCTGCAGGAATACCTCCTCGCCAAGCTCGTCGAAGAGGCCAGCACCCCCACCCTCGACGACGTGCTCGACCGCGCCGGCGGGCGAGCCGACGGCAGCCTGTCCTTCCGCGACGCGGTGGAGGCGGTGCGCGACGACCGTGACCGCCGTTCGTGATCGTCGTTGACGCCAGCGTCCTGGCCCCCGCGCTGGCCGACGACGGACCCGACGGCGACCGGGCCCGGGACCGTCTGCGGGGCGAGGTGCTCACCGCTCCCGAGGTGATCGACCTCGACGTGGCCTCCGTCTTGCGCCGCGCCGCCGCGGGCGGACGCCTCCCGGACCGCCGCGCCGACCTCGCGGTGCGCGACCTCATCGACCTCCCCCTGCGACGAGCCGCTCACCGGACCCTGCTGCCCCGCTGCTGGGAACTGCGGCACACCATCACCAGTTACGACGCCGCCTACGTCTCCCTGGCCGAGGCCCTGGGCATCACCTTGGTCACCGCCGACGCACGTCTGTCCCGCGCTCCGGGCATCACCTGCGAGGTGGACGTCCTGCGCTGACCCCGGTGCCGCACGTGGCGCTGAGCAGGACCCCGTCGAATCCGCTCGTGGTGAAGTGCGGCCCGATCCTGGGTGGTCTGTGGGGATCATTTGTCGTCTCAGGAGTCGTTGCTGTCCCGGAGCTCCTGCAGGAGTTGCTGGAACTGGGCGGTGTCGGGGCGCAGGACTGCGCCGGTGCTGGAGAACACCACGTCACAGGCGCCGGTGAGGTCCACGGCGAGGTAGGTGTACTCCCGCAGAGATCTCTCGGTAGGGGTGTGGTCGGGGTTGTGCTCGTAGTCCGGTGTGGTCAGCAGGTCGATCTGCGCCTGCTGCCCGGGCGTGAAGGTGCAGTCGGGCTCGCCGTGCACGAGGGGGGCGGTGTCGACCACCTCCTGCAGTCGGGCGAGCAGGACCGGGTCGCGGGACTGACCCATCCACTCGCTGGTGGTCTCCGTGATCGTCGCGCCCGCCACGGGGTTGCTGCTGGCGCGGGCGGGGGCTTGCCGCTCCCCGGGCCGTGGCTGGATGGTGAGGCTGTCCAGCAGGGCACGGACCTGAGCCTCGTCGCCGGCGAGCTGTACCCGGACCCCGCGCGAGGGGACGCTGATGATGGCGGCGCTCTCCTCGCCGTAGGGCATGTTGTCGAGGTAGACGGGCACTCCGTCGATGAGTGTCAGCCCCGATGTGATCCCTGCTCCTCCCGTCCACTGCCGCACCATCCACGGCATCAGCAGGGCGCCGGGCCCGTCGGGGGAGAGGTCGCACTCCTGCCCCATGCCCGAAGTGGGCGCGGCCACCACGGTGATCGCGCCGGGAGCCACGCAGGCCGCCTCCGCTGAGCCGGCCCTCATCTCGTAGCCCTCCGCGGTGATCTCCACGCCGTTGATGCCGCGCTCGCCGGCCTCGATGCCCGGCGGCTCCCACTGGGGTGCGGGTGCCGGTGCGGAGGTGGCGGGTCCAGCCGGCGGGGCCAGCTGGGTCCGGCCGGCCCCATCACCCCCGGGTGTGGTGACGACCAGTGCGGCGGCGGTGCAGGCGGCGAGCAGGCCGGTGGTGGCGAGGGCGATGTTGCGGCGGCGTGCGTGCTGGTGGCGGCGCAGCACCGCGGCGACGGGGTCGTGTTCGCGAGGAGTGGTCCGGGAGGCGGCGTCGAGGAGGCTCTTGACATCGAGGTCGTTCATCGTGCGACTCCGCTCTCCGGACGGGCGCCGGCATCGCGTCGGGAAGTGGCTTCGGCCTTCCGGGCCGCGGCGGCGCGCAGGGTGGCCAGGGCGCGGGAGGTGCGGCTCTTGACGGTGCCCACCGAGCAGCCCAGGGCCTCGGCGGTGTCCTGCTCGCTCAGGTCCAGCCAGAAGCGCAGCACCAGGACCAGTCGCTGGGGGGTGGGCAGTTCGGCCAGCATCCGCTGTGCGTCGAGAGCGGCGTCGAGGTCGCCGTGTCCGGCGCAGGTGGTGTCGGGCAAGACGGCGGTGGGGGTTTCCCCGCGCCAGCGGCGGCGCCCGGCCTTGGCCGCCAGGCGGGTCATGACCACCCGGGCATACGCCCCGGGATCACCGCCGGGGTGTAGACGATGCCACGCCTTCAGCACCTCCAGCAGGCCCATCTGGGCCAGGTCCTCACCGTGGTGCATGTCACCGCTGAGCAGGGTGCCCAGCCGGACCAGGGACGGGTAGCGGGCAGCTGCGAAGTCGGCGAAGCCCGGTGGGCCTTGTCCCGCATCGCGGAGACGGTTGCGCATCATCACACCCTCGAAGGGACACGGACCCCGCAAAAGGTTCCATCCAACTGCAGCCGATCTGCGGCTCGTCACCGACCAAGCACACCCGATGCCCTCGCACAGCGAACAAGGCACCAGCGCTCGCCTGGTGCCCGCCACCGCGCGCTCCTGGCGTGCCTGGTCCGACGTCGAGGACGTGTTCACCGGGCCTGCCGACCCCACCTGGGACCACGACCGGGATCTGGTCGACGGCGAGATCACCGGCCCCCGGGCGCCGCGGTGAGGGCGGAACCGCGCCGACGGGCGCGATGACTTCCGGCGCTCCGGCGGGTCCGCACCGGTGAGAGGCGTCCGAGCTTTCCGAGTTCCGGGAGGACCACGTGGGTGTCGCGTCGGCAGACGTCGAGCAGTACCTGGACGAGCTGCAGCACCCCCTGAAAGACGGTGTGCTGCAACTGCGGACCGCCATCCTGACGTGCGATCCCGACCTCACCGAGCACGTGAAGTGGAACGCCCCGAGCTTCTGCCGTGGCGGACAGGACCGCGTCACCTTCCGGTTGCACCCCCGCGGCAAGCTCCAGCTGGTGTTCCACCGGGGGGCGAAGCCGCGCACCGACACCGCGGACTTCACCTTCGACGACCCCACGGGGCTGCTGACGTGGCTGGCACCCGACCGCGCCGTCATCGACTTCCCCGACCTGGACGCCGTCGCCGCCCGCCGGGCGCAGGTCGTGGCGCTGGTCCAGCGCTGGGTGCTGGTCTGACGGCCACCGGCGCACCTCCTCCCGAGGAGACCGGCCCACGGCGCTGCGATGCGTTCAGAGCGCTTCGGGGTCGTCACCGCGGGCGGTGCGGCCGCCGTCGACGGGCAGGACGGCGCCGTTGACGAACCCCGCCCCGGGGGAGAGCAGGAACGCGACGACGTTGGCGACCTCGGCCGGGGTGCCGACCCGGCCCAGCGGGTGCAGCGCGGCCATCTGCGCCGCGACGTCGGGGTGTTCGGCGAGGTGCTGCTCGTAGCGGGCGGTGGTGATCGAGCCCAGGGCGACGGCGTTGGTGCGGATGCCGTCGGGCCCGTGGTCGACGGCCACGGCACGGGTCAGCCCCTCGACGGCGGCCTTGGCGGTGGCGTAGGGCAGCGCCCCGCGGACGGGGCGCTGGGCCTGGTGGGAGGAGACGTTGACGATCGCCCCCGGGCGGTCGTGGCGGCGGTAGTGGTTGACGGCGGTGTGGCAGCCGGTCAGGGCCAGCGCCAGGTTGGCGGTGATGGCCTGCTGGATGTCCTCGACGGTGGCGGTGCACAGGCCGGCGTCGCGGAAGACGGCGGCGTTGTTGACCCACCCGGTCAGCGGCCCCAGCTGCTCGGCGCGTGCGGCGGCCTCGGTGGCGACAGCGGGGTCGGTGGCGTCACCGGTGAGCAGGTGGACGTCGTCGTGCGGCCGGTCGAGGTCGCCGATGACGTCGAGGACGACGACGTGCCCGTCGCGGGTGAGGCGTTCGGCGATGGCGCGGCCGACCCCGCGCGCGGCGCCGGTGACGACGAAGGACGGGCGGACGGGCACGGGCGCACTCCTCGGCGGAGGGGGCGAGGTGCCTCGATCCTGGTCGGTGCCCGACCGCGGCGTCCACCCCCGGCTGCCCGGTCGTGGCGCCGGCCGCGTGGGGCGGGGACGGCGGGAGCGGTCAGGCCGGGCGGATCACCGCGTGCGGCGGCGCGGCAGGAGCAGGGGTGACGACGGAGTCCGGACTCAGCACCCCTGTACCGACCTCAGGGCCCGGTGTGCCGGCAGGCGGTGCCGGCACGTACAGCGGAGCGACGAACTCGGCCGACGGGCCGGCGGTGGCCTGCACCACCGGAGCGGACGGCGCAGCCGGCCGGGGTGTGCGCACCCCGGCGGCGGGCGTCCCGCGTGCCCGGAACGCCCGTCGACCCGGTGTCCCCGGGGATGTTCTCGAGGCCCGGGTTCGGCGGAGGCCCCGTCGAACCCGGTCAGCCCGGGTCGGCGTGCCAGGCGTCGGCGACGGCGAGGCTGTCCTCGTAGACGTGGTGGCGGACGATCTTCCCGTCCCGGACGGTGAGGTGCAGGGCGAACCGGGCGCGGTAGGTGCGTCCCGTCTTCCGCACCGTGTTGGTGACGGTGCCGAGGACGACGGCGTCCGCGCCGTCGACGAGGACGCGCTCCACGTCGACGACGGCGTGCTCCGGCAGGTGCTCGGCGGCGATCACCCGGTAGTGGTCCGCCACGTCCCGGCGGGTGCGCCGCTCGCGGATCCAGGGGATGGCGGACGCGCGGGGGGTCGAGGGCCAGCTCAGGCGCCAGTCGACCTCGTCGCCGTAGAGCTCGGCCGCCGCGTCGGGGCTCGCGGCGAGCCGTCGGAGCACGGTGTCGACGACGGCCCTGGTGGCGTCCCGCGGGTGCTGGCTCGGCGTGCTCACGTGGTCGGTCTCCTCGGTGTCGTGGAGCTCGGTCGGTCGGTGGTCCGGCACGCGGGCTGCTGTCCCGCCGGACCACCGTGCCCGCTCCGGTGAGCGGCGTCGATGACCTCGGAGGTCGTCGAGCATCGACCACGCCCGATGCGTCGGCCCGCTCGCCGCGGCCACCGGCACCCCGTGGACGCCGCCCCGGCGCGGTCAGCAGGATGTGCTCGTGACCTCCATCGACGACCCCGCCGTCCGCGCGCTGCTCGACGCGCCCAACCACGCCGTGCTGTCCACCACCGGCGCCGACGGCAGCGTGCACAGCGCCGTCGTGTGGGTCGACGTCGAGGACGGGAAGCTGGCCGTCAACAGCGCCGTGGGGCGCAGGTGGCCCACCGACCTGGAGCGCGACCCCCGCACCACCCTCGTCGTCGTCGACGAGGAGAACCCGTACCACTACGTCGAGATCCGCGGCACCGCCACGAGCCGGCTGGAGGGCGCCGACGCCCACATCGACCGCCTCGCCAAGAAGTACCTCGGCGCGGACCGCTACCCGGGCCACAGCGACGCGGAGACGCGCATCACGTACCTCGTCGAGCCGCGGCGGGTGCGCGTCTGGGGCAGCTGACGCCAGCACGGCGGCTCAGCCCGCCGGGCCGCGGACCTGCCGGACGACAGCCGCGTCGCCGAACCGTTCACTCCACGAACGGTCGGCGGTGACGGCCGCGACGCGCCGCACCCATGCCGTGGCCAGGCAGCAGCGATCGCCCAGCGAGATCCCGGGGCTGGTGTAGCGCGTCGACGCCTCTGCTTCGACCGCGTCGAAACCGACCACGGTGACCAGTTCGCGGATCGGCGTGATGTCGAGCCCCCTGCGCTCGGCGATCTCGAGGAGCTCGGCCCAGTTCGCGGCGCTCACGAGGTTCTCCTCCGGCACGTCGAGCAGCGTCTCGACGACATCCGCCCCGGGTTCCTGGCGCAGGTAGGCCAGCAGCGCGGAGGTGTCGAAGACCATCACGACGGGTGGAGCGCCTCTCCCGGCGCCGTCCCGGCCTCGTCGGAAGGGGCATCGCGTCCCGGCTCCGCGCGCCGCTCGGCGAGCAGGTCGTCCACGCCGTAGTCGCTGTGCGCCCACGCTCCGCGCGCCCGGTCCTTCAGCGCTTGCAGCGTGGTCATCACCACCTCCCCGGCGCGTTCGACGAAGAGGACCGTGTCGCCGGGGTTGAGGTGCAGCCGCTCGCGCACCTCGGGCGGGAGCGTCAACCGTGCACGGCTGTCCAGCTGTGCCTTGACCGTCATGTCGCCAGTGTGCCCTCACGACTTCGACCTGTGGGTGGGCTGGTGCTCTGCCCACGCCACGCACCCGCACGCACCCGCCGCGCCCTGTGGACCGCGCGGGTGCGGGCGCGCATCATCGGTGCATGTCCGAGGAACGACGCACCTCCGAGGATCCGCCCGCCCCCGCGCCGGACGGCGGGACCGTCACCGCCGAGCTGGTCGTCCAGCCGGCCGGCCAGGCGTCCGCGCTCCCGTGGCGGCAGCGCGCCCAGGCCGTGCGCGCCGGGCTGCCGCAGCTGGTCCGCAACCCCGTGGTCGTCGGCGCCTCCGCCGCGGTGGCGGGCATCGCGGCCCGCGTCGCCGTCGAGCTCGCCGTGGACCTCGCCCGGCGGGCGACGGGCGTCCCGGTCCGGCCCGCGCGGCTGGAGGTCGGCGGGCAGGTGGTGCACCACGTCGTCCACCACCACGTCGTGCACCACGTCGTGCACCAGGTGGCCGCGCCGGTGGTCCCCGTCGTGGTGCGGACCGTGGCCCTGCTGCCCCCGCCGGCGGCGCGGCCGCGCTGACCCGGCACCGACCCCGGTGCGGGAGCGGCTCAGGCCGGCCGGGCGCCCACCTGCGCCGCCTGCTGCCGCACCACCTCGCGCGCCAGGCGCTCCAGCGCGGCGGGCGTGCCGTCCCCCGGGTGCCGCAGCAGGTGGACCGTCACGTCGGGCAGGTCCCGGACGGGCAGGAACCGCAGGTCCGGGCGCGCGTGGTCGTGCACGACCGTGGCCCCGGCGATGTTGACGCCCAGCCCCGCCGAGCACAGGTCCAGCACCTCCTCCAGGGTGGAGGCGGCGGGCTCCACGACCGGCCTGCTGCCGTCGGCGCGCGGGCTGGCGAACCAGTCCGCCACGGCGGCCTCGTCGACACCGGCACCCACGAACCGCTCGCCGTTGGTCTCCTCGATGCCCACGTCGGCGCGCCCGGCCAGCCGGTGCGTCGCGGCCACCACCAGGACCCGGCCCTCCGACCACAGCGGCACCGACCGCAGTCCCGGCACGGCCGGTGCACCCACGAGCGGGACCAGGGCCACGTCGACGTGCCCGGAGCGCAGCGCGTCCAGGTAGCCGGCGAACCCCAGCCGCCGCACCTCCCAGCGCACCCCGGGCAGCTCCGCCGCGGCCGCGGCCAGGATCGCCGAGCACAGCTGCCCGCCGGTCACCAGCCCGATCGTGAGCCGCTCCCCGTCCCCCCGCCGGCGCGCCGCCCACCCGTGGACGTCGTCGAGCGCCGCGACGGCCCGGCGCGCCAGCGGCACGAGGTCGGCCCCGGCGGGGGTCAGCTCCACCCGGCGGGAGGTCCGGCGGAACAGCGGGACCTGCATCCGCCGCTCCAGGGCGGCGATCTGCTGGCTCAGCGACGGCGGCGCCACGCGCAGGCGCTCCGCGGCCCGGGTGAAGTGCAGCTCCTCGGCGACGGCCAGGAAGTAGCGCAGCTGCTGGACCGTGAGATCCACCGCACCCTCCCCGCCGGACCCTGCCGCCGGGGGAGAGTGTAGGTGTGCGGGCCCGGTGCGGGTCCGGCCGCTCGCGGGCGGGCCGTCAGACGTCCAGCCCGACCCCGCGCTGCGGCGGCGGGCCCACCAGCACCAGGTCCAGCTCGTCCTGCAGCTTCTGCAGCACGTGCACCGGCGGCGGCCCCACCAGCGCCGTGCTCTCGTCGTAGACGTGGTCGTCGGTGGGGGAGCCCAGCACGGAGAAGAACGGCTCGAAGACGTCGGGCGTCAGGATGCCCAGCATCTCCGTCTGGTGGGCGTCGAACGCGAACGTGTGGATCGTGCCCGCCGGGGCGTGCAGGAAGTCCCCCGGCGTCAGGAGCACCTCGGTGCCGTTGGCGTACAGCCACACCCGCCCGGCCAGGCAGAGGAAGTTCTCCGTGTGCTCGCGGTGGAAGTGCCGGCCGAAGTAGTCGCTGTGCCCGCCGGCGGTGTGGATGGCGAAGTAGCGGTGGTCGGTGTTGCGGCCGCGGGACAGGTACGAGTACAGCGCGTTGGGCGTGGCGAGGCGGTCGCCCTCCCCGGCGCGCAGGAAGTACGGCTCCACACCGGCGGGCAGGCCCGCGTCCCACCGCTCGGCGGCCGCCACCTCCTCGCCGGTGGGGAACGTGATGCCCAGCGGTGCACCGGCCTGCTCGCGCTCGGCCGGGGAGGTGGAGCGGCCGGTGCGCGCCGGGTGGACGTGGGCGTCGACGCGGTCGCCGATCGCCTCCACGTAGGCCAGCGACCCGCCGGGGGCCGCCCACGTCAGCAGCCGGGTGCCGTGGGCGAGCATCCGGTACGCCAGCGCCGTGCCGGCGGGGACGTTGAAGGAGTCACCCGGTACCAGGACGCGGCTCGACCCGCCCAGCCACACCTGCACGCTGCCCCTGACCAGGAGGAAGGAGCGCTGCTGGTCGCGGTGGACGTGGAAGGGCGTGCGCGCCCCGCGCGGGCCCATGACGTAGGCGGCGTCGAACAGGCCGCCGGTGTCGACGGCGCGGGCGATGATCGTCCACAGCTGGCCGTCGACCTCGTAGCGGTGCCCCTCGCCGTTGGCGACGTAGTAGGGGACCGGCTCGCCGGGCAGGTCGTTGCGGACCGGCGTAAAGGTGTGGATCGTCTCGAGGTCGGTGCTCAACGCGGTGCTCCGGTCGTCGTGGTGGGGGTGGCCCCGGGGGTGGGCAGGAGGTGGCGGGCGAAGAAGTCGCCGATGACGTCGAAGGAGAAGCCGGCGACCTCGGTGACGGGTTCCCGCCCGGGCAGGAAGCGGCGGACCTCGGCCTTCGCGTCGGGCTCGGCGTCCAGGCGGCCGTCGTCCATGACCCTCGGGCCGGGGATCTCCGTGACACCGGCGGGGTTGAGGAAGCCGTGCCGGAAACCCTCGAGGAGGTGCAGCGCGCTCTCGACGCCCGCGGCGACCAGCGCCTCGTGCAGCGCGACGCTCTGGTCCGCCCGCACGAGGACGTCGGCGGTGCCGTGGGCGATCTGGAAGGGCGGCGCCGCCGCGGTGACGTGCGCCAGCGGCGAGGCGGCGCGGGCCTGCTCCGGCAGCTCCGCCGGCAGGCCGCCCAGCAGCCGCGACTCGGGGGCGTTGGGTCCGGCCATCGCCGGCGGCGCGCCGGAGTCCGCCACGACCCGCACGAGGTCGACGGGGCCGTAGCCCTCGGCGACCGCCTGCACCGCCGCGTCCGGGTCGCCGTCGCCGACCGGTTCACCGGGCAGGACCGCCAGGTGCCCCGTCACGCCGGCCAGCGCCGCGAGGTGACCGCCGGCGGAGGAACCCCACAACCCGATCCGGCTGCCGTCGACGCCCAGCTGCGCGGCGTGGCGGCGCAGGTGGCGCACCGCGGCGCGCACGTCGTGCAGCTGCGCGGGGAACAGCGCCTGCCCGCTGAGGCGGTACTCGATCGTCGCCATCGCGATGCCACGCGCCGCGAAGTGCCGGCGCAGGTCCGGGGCCAGGTGGCGGTCGCCGAACGCCCAGCCGCCGCCGTGCAGCCACACCACCACCGGCGGCGGGACCTGCGCGGGCGGCACGATCAGGTCCAGCACGAGGGGGCCGGTGTCCCGCTCGGCGAAGACCAGCCCGGCGTGCCGGGCCGGTCCGGGGTGGGGGGCGTCGTCGCTCACCCGGGCATCGTGCGGTGCCGGGGGCGGGCAGGACCAGGACCGGCTGCCTCACGACCGTGAGGCCCCGGCTCACGGTCCACCCGTCCGGGGCGTCCCCGCCCCGCGCCGGCCGGTGGCTCAGGCGCCGTCGCCCAGCACGAACGGGTGCACCGCGCTCGCCCCCGCCAGCCGCAGCTGCCGCGCCGCGACCGCCAGCGTCCAGCCCGTCGCCGTGCGGTCGTCCACCAGCAGCACCCGCCGGCCGGCCACCGCGTCCGGCTCCACCAGCGCGAAGCGGTCCACCAGCGCGCGCAGCCGGTGCGCGGAGTTCACGTCGCTGCGCGGGGAGCCGCTGCCGTCGGCGATGCGGAAGCTCGTCAGCAGCGGCAGCCCCGTGTACCGGGCCAGGCCCTCGGCCAGGTGCGCCACGAGGAGCGGGCGCGACGCCGAGGCCAGCGCCACCACGCCCTCCAGCCCCAGGTCGCGGGCCCAGTCGTCGAGGACCTGCGCGGCGGCGCGGCGCAGCGGCACCGGCGTCTCGCCGTCGGGGGCGCCGGCGCGGAACAGCTCCCGCAGGTCCGATCCCCAGCCCAGGTCCGTCAGCCGGGCCACCGCCCGACCCTCCCCGGCCTGCTCGCCCGCCGGGATGCGCCCCGACAGCGCCACCCCGACCGCGGCCATCCCCGTCGGCCACTGCCGCTTGGGCAGGACCGGCACCCCGGGGCGCGCCATCCGCTCCCCGGCCTCGGCCACCGCCGCCTCGTCCACCGCCGCGGTCAGCGCGAAGCCGCCGCAGCCGTCGCAGCGCCCGCACGGGGCGGCCTCGGCGTCGTCGAGGGCGCGGCGCAGGAACTCCAGCCGGCAGCCCGGCGTGGCGATGTACTCCAGCATCGCCCGCTGCTCGTCCTCGCGGGTGGCCGCGACCCGCGCGTAGCGCTCGGCGTCGTAGTGCCACGGCCGCCCCGTGGACTCCCAGCCGCCGCTCACCCGCCGCACCGCGCCGTCGACGTCGAGGACCTTCAGCATCGTCTCCAGCCGGTTGCGCCGCAGCGGCACCCGCGTCTCCAGGGCGGGGGTCGACAGCGGCCGGCCCGCCTCGGCGAGCACCGCCAGCGTCGTGCGCACGTCCTCCTCCGCGGGGAAGCCCAGGGAGGCGAAGTGCGCCCAGATGTCGCGGTCCTCGCGCCCGGGCAGCAGCACGACCGCCGCGTCGTCCACCCCGCGCCCGGCGCGGCCGACCTGCTGGTAGTAGGCGATGGGCGAGGACGGCGCCCCCAGGTGCACCACGAAACCCAGGTCGGGCTTGTCGAAGCCCATGCCCAGGGCGGAGGTCGCCACCAGCGCCTTGACCCGGTCGGCGAGCAGGTCCTCCTCGGCCTGCAGCCGCTCCGCCGGTTCCGTCTGCCCGGTGTAGGCGGTGGCGGTGATGCCGTGGGCGCGCAGGTGGCCCGCGACGTCCTCGGCGGCGGCGACCGTGAGCACGTAGACGATGCCCGAGCCCGGCAGCTGCGGCAGGTGCTGCACCAGCCACGCCAGGCGGTGCGCCTGGTCCGGCAGCCGCAGCACCCCCAGCCGCAGCGAGGAGCGGTCCAGGCTGCCGCGCAGCACCAGCACGTCGGCCAGGGTGCGCTCCCCGGACACCGACAGCTGCTCGGCGACGTCGGCGGTGACCCGCGCGTTGGCCGTGGCCGTCGTCGCCAGCACGGGGATGCCCGCGGGCAGGTCCGCCAGCAGGGTGCGGATCCGGCGGTAGTCGGGGCGGAAGTCGTGGCCCCAGTCGGAGACGCAGTGCGCCTCGTCGACGACGAGCAGCCCCGTGGTGGCCGCCAGCTGCGGCAGCACCGCGTCGCGGAAGCCGGGGTTGTTCAGCCGCTCGGGGGAGACGAGCAGGACGTCGACGGCGCCGGCGCGCACCTGCGCGAACGTGGCGTCCCAGTCCTCGGTGTTGGTGGAGTTCACCGTCACGGCGTGCACCCCGGCCCGCTCGGCGGCGGCGATCTGGTTGCGCATCAGCGCCAGCAGCGGCGAGACGATCACCGTGGGGCCCGCGCCGCGCGCCCGCAGCAGGGCGGTGGCGACGAAGTAGACGGCCGACTTGCCCCAGCCGGTGCGCTGCACGACGAGGGCGCGGCGGCGGTCGGCCACCAGCGCCTCGATCGCCGTCCACTGGTCCTCGCGCAGCGCCGCGCCCGGCGAGCCGACCAGGCGGCGCAGCACCTCCTCCGCCTCGGCGCGCAGCGCGGCGCGGTCGGCGGCGGGGACCGGGGCGGGGGCCGGCGTCATGTCCCGATGCTGTCAGGCGCCGGGGACACCCCGGTCGCGGCGGACGGTTGACGGAGGTGGCGCGTGGTGCTGCACTGGAATTCACCGGGTGATGAATTAGGGAGGGCGCCATGACCGACGTGGTCGTCGTGGGGGCCGGCCCCAGCGGGCTGGCCGCCGCCGTCGCGCTCGCCGGGCGCGGCGTCGGGGTCGAGGTCGTCGAGCGGCGCACCGAGGGCTGGACCACCTCGCGCGCCGCCGTCGTCCACGCCGGCACCCTGCGGGTCCTCGACGCCCTCGGGGCCGGCGCGCCGCTCGTCCGGTGCGGTCTGCGGGTGCCGCGCTTCGCCGTCCGCGACCGCGGCCGCGACGACCCCCTGCTCGCGGTGGACTTCGGCGACCTCGGCGGGGCGCACCCCTACGCCCTGCTCGTGCCCCAGTGGCGCACCGAGGAGGTGCTGCGCGCCCGCGCCCGCGACCTCGGCGTCCCCGTGCGGGGCGGGGAGACCGTCCTCGACGTCCGCCCCGACGGCGACGGCGCCGTGCTGACCACCGACCGGGGCCTGCGCCGCTGCCGCCTCGTCGTGGGCGCCGACGGCACCGGGAGCACCGTGCGGGAGCGCGCCGGCATCGCGCACCGGCGCCGCCGCCTCGCGGAGTCCTTCGCGCTGGCCGACGTGCGGCTGCACCACGACGACCGGCAGCCCTGCGTCGCGCTGCACCTGTCCGGCGCCGGTGCCCTCGTCGAGGCGCCCCTGCCGGACGGCGTCGTCCGGTTCGTCGCCCCCGTGGCCGCGGCGCCCGCCGAACCGGGCGCGGCCTTCGTGCAGGACCTGCTCGACACCCGCGGCCCGCGCGCGGCGCCGCGCGTCGCCGAGGTCGTCTGGTCCTCGC
>NZ_BAABIL010000322.1:0-14502 GCF_039542765.1 Kineococcus glutinatus | reverse complement strand
ACCCCGGCGAGGAGGTGGAGGGCTACGCGGGGGTCGCGCTGGCGGTGATGGCGGCCGTCAGCCGCGACGAGCGGGCGACGCTGGTGCTCGACGTGCGCAACGGGGCCACGATCGCCGCCCTGCCCGCCGACGCCGTCGTGGAGGTGCCCGCGCTGGTCGACGCCAACGGCGCGCACCCGCTGGCCACCGCCGCGCCGGATCTGCACCAGCTGGGGTTGATGCTGCAGGTGAAGGCGGTGGAGCGCCTGGCGATCGAGGCGGTCACCACCCGCAGCCCGGCGGCGGCGCTGCAGGCGTTCGCGCTGCACCCGCTGGTGGACTCCCCCGCCGTGGCGCGGCGGCTGCTGGAGGGCTACTGCCGCCGGCTGCCCGCGGTGGCCGCGGCGATCGGGCTGGGCTGAGGGCCACCGTCCGGCGGGGCCGGGTGCCTCAGCGCAGGGCGCTGACGTCGAGGTCCTCCAGGCCCGCCAGATCGGGGAAGCCCGCGGCGGTGGGGTCCTCGCGGGGCTCGAACCACACGGTCTTGCCGCGGCCGCGCTCGGGCGGGAAGGGCTCGATGCCCCAGTCGTGGGAGGCGGAGTCGACGAGCCGCAGGCCGCGGCCGGTGGTGGCGGCGAGGTCGAAGCGGCGCTGGCGCGGCGGGACCGGGGAGTTGTCGGACACCTCGATCCGCACGCGCCCGGACGGCATGCGGCGCACGGTGACGGTGAGGGCGGTGCGCCCGTGCAGGACGGCGTTGGTGACGAGCTCGGAGACGCCGAGCTCGGCGCACTCCTCGAGCGCGCCGGCGTCGATCCCGTCCAGCGCGGCGCGGACGTAGCGCCGGGCGGCGGAGACGGCCTGCGCCACGGGGTCCAGGGACAGCGGTTCGCTCACGACCTCGCCCATCGACGGTTCCTACCGGGCTTCCCGACCGGCCTGCTGGCGCGCTCGCGGCCACGGCGTGGGCGGCTCACCGGCGATCTGCCGCTCGACCTCGTCGAACGTCCACGTGCGGTAGGCGACGACGTCGTCGGGCGGGGCCAGGGTGAGCAGGTGCTCCCCGCGGCGGCAGTAGTCCTCGGCCTCGGCGAGGACGACCCGCACGTGGGCGAGGAAGGGTGCGATGTGCCGGGGCACCTCGTAGGTGACGTCGGCGTGCTCTCGGCCGGCGGCCTCGGCGGCGTCGAGCGCGTCGGCACCGGCGACGGTGAAGGCGCCGTAGGTCTCCTGCAGCCGGGCGGCCACGTCGAGGAGGCGCTGGGGGGCGGAGTCGGCGACGTGCTGCTGCGCGCCGATCTGCACGAGGGTCAGCTCCCGGAGCAGCTCCTCCCCGTGCTGGGTAGCGCGGGCGCGCAGGCGCAGCGGCACACCGAGCAGCCGCACCTGCGCCAGATCCGAGTCGTCCGCCGGCACGTGCCCAGTGTCACACAGGGGCACCGGACACCGCCTTCCCAGCGCCGGGGTGGTCGGTCTGCGCCCGCAGGAGCCCCGATGGTTCACTGTCAGTGACGCATATGTGGCACAGGATCATGGGCGTGGCGTGGTGACGGGGGTTGGGGTGGCGACCAGCGAGGTGCCCGGAGCCCCCGGTGCCCCGTCGTGGGGGTGGCGGCGCACCGCCGCCTGGGCCGCGCTGTTCGTCGTGGCCGTCCTGGCGGGCGACGCGACGCGGAGGGAGCCACCCTTCGCCCTCGCCTTCCCCGCCGCCGGTGTCGCCGTCCTGTGGCTGCTGCTCGCGCCGCCCGCCCGCCGCGCCGCGCAGGCGGCGGTGCTCGCCGCGGTGACCGCCGGCTGGAACCTGGCGTCCGGCGTGGAACCCGCCCCCTCGCTGCTCCTCGCCGCGTCCAACGCCGTGCACGCCGTCGTCGGCGCCACCGTCCACCGCCGCCTCTGCCCGGCACCGGCCGACCGGCTGCGCGGCACGCGCGGGCTCGTCGCCGTCGGTGCCGCCGCCGCGGCCGGTGCCGTCGCCAGCACGCCGCTCGGCGTGCTCGCGGCGTTCTCGCTGAACCCCGACCTGTCGGCCTGGACGGCCCCGCTGCGGGTGCTGCGCTACACCACCAGCACCGCCGTGGTCGTGGCGCTCGTCCTCGCCGTGCGCGCCCACCGGGCCGGCGCGGTGGGGTGGACCGGCCCGCTGCGCACCCGGCAGGTCCGCGAGACCGCGGTGGTCCTGGCGGCCTCCCTCGGCGTGCACGCCGCGGTGTTCGCGGTGCCGGCCCGGGACGCGGCCGGCCTGCTCACCCTGCCCGTCACCGTCGTCGTCGCCGTCGTCGTGGGCTGGCGCTGGGGCCCGGCCCGGACCGCGGCGCACGGTGCGCTGACCACCGCGATGGGGGTGGGCGCGACCTCCGCCGGCCTGGGCCCCTTCGCCGACGTCGACCCCGCCGCGCTGCGCTCGGCGGTCGTGCAGGCGTGGACCCTCGTCAACGGCCTCGTGGGCCTGGCCCTGAGCGTGGAGGTGCACCGCCGGCAGGAGGCGCTGCGCGCCTCCCACCGCCGCGGGGACGCCCTGGAGCAGATCCTGCGCACCGCCGTCGTCGGCGCGGCGCTGGTGTCGCTGGCGCCCGCCTCGCGCGGGCTGGTGCGCTCGGCCAACCCGGCGCTGCTGCGCTGGTGGGGCGGCGCCGGGCAGCCCCTCGTCGGGCGCTCGCTGCCGGACCTGGTCCACCCGGACGACCGGCCCGCCCTGGAGCGGGCGCTGGAGGGCCTGTGCCGCGGCGAGCTGCAGTCGTGGGACGGCGAGCTGCGACAGCGCGTGGCCAGCGGCGAGGAGCGGTTCTGCCGGCTGGCGGCGGCCCGCCTCGCGCTGCCCGCCGACGACGGCGGCGGCGCCGAGGAGGTGCTGGCCAACGTCCAGGTGGTGGACCTCAGCGAGCGCCGCGCGCTGGAGGCGCGCCTGGAGCACCAGGCGCTGCACGACCAGCTCACCGGCCTGCCCAACCGCGCCCTGCTGCGCGCCCGGGTGGAGCAGGCGCTGGCCGAGCTGCCCCGCACGGGCGGAGCGGGCGGAGCGGGCGGAGCGGGCGGAGCGGGCGGCACGGTGGCGCTGGTGTTCCTCGACCTGGACCGCTTCAAGAAGGTCAACGACTCGATGGGCCACGCCGCCGGCGACGAGGTGCTGCGCACGGTCGCCGACCGGCTGTCCGCGGCGGTGCGGCCGGGCGACACCGTCGCGCGCATCGGCGGCGACGAGTTCGTCGTCTGCTGCGCCGGGGTCGACACCCCCGAGCACGTCGCCGACGTGGCCGCGCGGCTGCTCGTCGCCGTGCGCCGCCCCATCGAGGTCGCCGGGCGGCTGGTGGACGTCGGCGCCAGCGCGGGCATCGCCGTCGCGGGGCCCGGCACGACCGCGGCGGACCTGCTGCGGGAGTCCGACACCGCGATGTACGAGGCCAAGTCCGGCGGCCGCGGCCGCGTGGAGTTCTTCAGCGCACCCCTGTTCGACCTGGCCCGGCGCAGCATGGAGCTGGAGGACGAGCTGCGCCGGGCGCTGCAGCGGCACGAGTTCGTGCTGCACCACCAGCCGATCGTGGACTTGGCCACCGGCCGGGTGCAGGCGGTGGAGGCCCTGGTGCGCTGGCAGCACCCGCAGCGCGGCCTGCTGGCGCCGGGCGAGTGGCTGGCCGTCGCGGAGGGCTCGGGGTTCATGGCGGAGCTGGGCGCGATGCTGCTGCACGAGTCCGTCGGGCAGTGGTCGCGGCTGGCGCGGGTCCACGGCCCGCAGGTGTCGGTGCACGTCAACGTCAGCGCCGCGCAGCTGCGCGACGGCCGCTTCGCCGAGGAGGTGGCCACCGCGCTGGCCGACGCCGGCGCGCCACCGGAGCGCGTGGTGCTGGAGCTCACGGAGACGCAGCTGCTGATGGTGCACGACGCCCTCGTGACCGACCTGGGGCGCGTGCGCGACCTGGGCGTGCGGCTGGCCGCCGACGACTTCGGCACCGGCTACTCGTCGCTGGCGCAGCTGACCACGCTGCCGATCGACGAGGTGAAGGTCGACCGGCGCTTCGTGGCGGCGATGGCCGCGGAGCCGCGCAGCCGCGCCGTCGTGCACGGGGTGATCGCGATGGCGCGGGAGATGGGGCTCGCCGTCGTCGCGGAGGGGGTGGAGACGGCGGACACCGCCGCCCGGCTCGTCGAGGCGGGCTGCCCGGCGGCCCAGGGCTACCTGTGGGGGCGGCCCCGGCAGGTGGTCGACCTGCGCCCGCTGGACGCGCCGCGGGGGGCGGACGTCGGGGGCGGGTGGTAAGCCGGGGACGTGCCCGCGCCCCGCCCCCTGCTCGACGTCCGCCGCATCTGGGCCGAACCGGCGGCCCTGGCCAGCCCGCGGGGGCAGCAGGTCCGCGGGCGCTTCCCGGCCGCCGAGGTGGTCGAGGTGGCCTCGCACTGGCGGATCCCCGAGCTGCACGGCAACGCGGGCAACGTCGAGCGCTGGGTGCGGGTGAAGACGGAGGACCTGGTGCTGGGGGTGAAGAAGTCCCTCGCCGCCCGCCCGAACGGCCGCTCGGCGGACTTCATCGCGCCCTCGACGTCGAACGGCTGCGCGATGGCGTGCGCCTACTGCTACGTGCCGCGGCGCAAGGGCTACGCCAACCCGATCACGGTGTTCACGAACATCGGGGAGATCACCGGCTACCTCGAGCGGCACGTCGCGCGGCAGGGGCCGAAGGCGGAGCCGAACCAGTGCGACCCGCACGCCTGGGTCTACGACCTCGGGGAGAACTCCGACTGCTCCGTGGACGCCCTCGTCAGCGACAACGTCGCCGACCTCGTCGCCCTGTTCGCGGGCTCGGCGACCGCGAAGGGGTCGTTCGCGACGAAGTTCGTCAACCGGCAGCTGCTGGACCTGGACCCGCGCGGTCGCACCCGCATCCGGTTCTCGGTGATGCCGCCGGCCGACGCCAGGCAGCTGGACCTGCGCACCACGCCGGTGCCGGAGCGGATCGCGGCGGTGGACGACTTCGTGGCCGCCGGCTACGAGGTGCACCTGAACCTCTCCCCCGTGGTGCTGCGCGGCGGGTGGCTGCACGACTGGGCGGAGCTGCTCACCCACCTCGACGACGTGCTGTCGCCGGCTGCGAAGGCGCAGGCCGCGGCGGAGGTGATCCTGCTGACGCACAACGAGGACCTGCACGAGGTGAACCTGGGCTGGCACCCGCGCGCGGAGCAGGTGCTGTGGCGGCCGGACCTGCAGGAGCGCAAGCGCTCGGAGAACGGGTCGGTGAACGTCCGCTACGACCGGGCCACGAAGCCGCGGGCGCTGCGCGCGGTCCGCGACCTCGTGGCGGCGCACGCCCCCTGGCTGGGCATCCGCTACGCGTTCTGAGGCACCTGCGGGCTCAGCCCTCGCGCGGCGCGCGCCCGGCCAGGGGGTCGGCCGCGGCGAGGAACCCCGTGATGAGCGGGGCCACCTCCCGCGCGCTGTCGAGCAGCATCAGGTGCCCGCCGCCGCGGACGACGTGCGCCCGGGCGGCCGGCAGCAGGGCGGCGAGCAGCCCGGCGTTGCACGCGGGCACCAGCGGGTCCTCGTCGCCGGCGATGACGAGGGTCGGCTGCCGAACCCGGCCCGCCCACGGCACGCTCGTCCAGGTGGTGGCGGCCTGGATCTGCCCGAGGTAGGACAGCACGTCCACCGGCTGCGCGTAGCGCCGGGCGTGCCGGTCGATCTGCTCCGGGCGCCGGGCCAGCCCGCCGCCGAACAGGTACGGGGCCGCCTGCCGCATCCACAGCGGGTTGGACATGTGCGGGGAGAGCAGCAGGGCGTAGGCCAGCGGCGTGCCGGGCACGGAGCCCACCCCCGGGCCGGTGGCGACGAGCACGAGGCGCCGCACGGCGTCGGGCAGGTCCCGGGCGAGCTGCTGGGCGACCATGCCGCCGAAGGAGAAGCCCAGCACGTCGACCGGTCCCACCCCCGCCCACTCCAGCACGCCCGCGGCGATGCGG
This sequence comes from Kineococcus glutinatus, assembly GCF_039542765.1. NCBI lineage: Bacteria > Bacillati > Actinomycetota > Actinomycetes > Kineosporiales > Kineosporiaceae > Kineococcus > Kineococcus glutinatus. The sequence continues at coordinate 8,577 of NZ_BAABIL010000322.1, read as the reverse complement.
GCCTGGTCGGCGATGGCCAGGGGGTGGCGGGCCGGCGGGCTGGCCCCGCAGCCCGGCGCGTCGTAGGAGATGGTGCCGACGTCGGCGGGCAGCGCGGCCCGCAGCGGCTCCCACAGCGCCCGGCCGCCGCCGATGCCGTTGAGGAGCATCAGGTGCGTGGCACCTTCCTGCACCTCGACGGCGACCCGGTGGCCGGCGACGCGCAGCAGTTCCTGGCGCCGGGCGGTCCGCCGGGGCGCTGTGGGGTGGGTGGTCATCCGCGGTCCGGCGGCCCTCAGAGGGCCGAGCCGCCGTTCACGTCGAGGACCTGGCCGGTGACGAACGAGGCGTCGTCGCTGCACAGGTACGCCACGGCGCCGGCGATGTCCTCGGGCCGGCCGGCCCGCTTGAGCAGGTTGTCGGTCATGAGCGCGTCCCTGGCCTCCTCGGGCATGGCGGCGGTCATCGCGGTCTCGATGAAACCGGGACGGACGCCGTTGACGGTGGTGTCGAACCGGGCGAGCTCCACGGCGGCGCTGCGGACGAGGCCCACGACCCCGGCCTTGGCGGCGATGTAGTTCATCTGCCCGAGGTTGCCGGTCTTGGCGACGACGGAGGAGATGAGGACCACGCGGCCCGGGCCCTCCGCGCGCAGCCACGGCGCGGCCGAGCGCAGGCAGTCGAAGACCCCGGTGAGGTTGACGGCGATGACCTGGTCCCAGTCGTCGTCGCTGAGCTTGTGGAACATCCGGTCGCGGGTGATGCCGGCGTTGCCGACGAGGGTGTCCAGACCACCGAGCTCCTCGGCGGCCCGCCGGAACACCTCTTGCAGGCCGGGCCGGTCGGTGACGTCGCACCCGAGGCCGATGACGTGCGCGGAGGTGGCCTCCGCGATCTCGGCGGCGGTCTCCTTGACGCCGACCTCGTTGACGTCGAGCAGGGCGACGCTGAGCCCCTCGCGGGCCAGCCGCTCCCCGATCGCCCTCCCGAGTCCACGGGCCCCGCCCGTGACGACGGCCTTGGAGACGCTGTAGTGAGCCATTGCGGTACTTCCTCCCGGGGGCCACCCGGTTCTCCTCACCGGTTGCCCCTCCGACGTTCGAAGGTCGGGCTCACCGGTGGCGGACACCGCGGGCGCCGGTGGCTCGACGTCCGCGGGCCCCCGAAGCGGCCGGTGCGCCCGCGGACCGGGCGTGCGTCGGCGCCGGACCTCGCACCGTCGCACGTCCGCTTCAATGGTCACACGGATGTGCGTCGAAGTCGTGCCGGACGCCGTATATCGGCGCGCCGCATGATCGCGGAGGGCGTCGACCGGTCCGGGCGCGGGCCCGGACCGGTCGTGGCCTCACCCCTCGGAGCCGCCCTCGGTGCTGCTCTCGATGAGGGTGATGCGGTTCTCGAGCATCGAGAGCACACCCGGCCGCCCGGCGTGGTCCAGCTCGTAGGCGTGCAGCTGGCGCAGCCGCGGCAGCGAGTAGTGCCGCAGCCGGGCGCGGATGCTGGGCAGGCTGAGCTCGTCCCAGTTCGGCACCGGCGCGGTGTCGGGGTGCGGGTCGGTCTCGTCGATGGCGGCCACCTCCGCGAGGACCTGCTCGACGGGGATGTCCTCCTCGTCCTCGCCGTCCTCGTCGTGGCCGTGCCCGCCGTGCTGGTCGTGGTCGTGCTGGTCGTGGCCGTGCTCCGCCGGGACGAGGTCGGTGCCCGCCTCCTCCACCACGGCGAGGGCCGAGCCCTCGACGACGGCGACGTCCGAGCCGGCCTCCCCGACCACCGCGAGCGCCGTCCCGACCGTCCCGGCGGGGACCGGCGGGGGCGCGGGGGGCAGCGGCACGAGGGAGCTGCCGGGGGTGGGCGCCGGGCGGACCGGCGCCCGCGCGGGGATCACCACGAGGTCACCCGCGAGCGCGGAGCGGACCGTCGATGCGCCGGCGGTGGCCAGCACGCCCGCCCAGCGGAAGCAGAGCACGGCGGTCGTCGCGGCGGCGCTGGTGAACGCCAACGGGATCGTCGTGAGCGCGCCGGTGGGTGCGGGGACGCCCCACCAGGTCGATGTCTGGGTCATGTCGGTGCCGCTCCTCGTCTCTTCCCTCGGGTCCGCCGCGGCGCGAGCGCGCCGCGGCGGTGCCGCGCCGGAACGTCAGAGGCCGGTGCTGTCCGTGCCGCCGGCGACGTCGGCCGCGGCGTCGGCCGCGGTGTGCGCGAGGTTCTCGGTGAGGCTGGAGGAGCGCTCGACGAGGCCCTTGGCGAACTGGTGCTGCAGCGTGATCAGCTTGTGGGTGAACTCGAAGACCTGGTCGACGACCTGGGCCGGGTCCACCTGGACCGGCCACGTCGGCCAGGTGCCGGCGGCGTCCTGCACGGTCTTGTTCCAGGAGCTGACCGCGTCGAGGACGGCGTCCTGACCCTGCTGCACGACCTGGAGGTACTGCTCCTGCAGAGTGGTGGGCATCACGATCTCCTTGTGGAAGGCTCACTGGTGCTCGGCTTGCGCTTGAAATACTACGCAGGGCTGCGTGGTACGTCAATCGATGTGCGGTGACCAGTTCCCGGCCGGTCCCGCCCGGCACCGGCCCGGACGCGGATTAGGCTGCACCGGTGGGTGCACAACAGCCGTGGGAGGCGCCGAGCGGGGCGCTGGGTCCGTTCATCCGCGCCCAGCGCAACCTCGCCGACCTGTCCCTGCGCGAGCTCGCCGTCATGACGAAGGTGTCCAACGCCTACCTCAGCCAGGTCGAGCGCGGGCTGCACCAGCCGTCCGTGCGGGTGCTGGGGGCCATCGCCACCGCGCTCAACGTGCCCTTCGAGCAGCTGCTCGAGCAGTCCGGCCTGCGCCCCCCCAGCGGGGCCGCCACGCGCGAGCACCCCGCCACCGCCGCGGCCACCGCACCCCCGGACCCGCCCCCCGGGAACCCCGCCCCCGGGGTGGAGGAGGCCGTCCGCGCCGACCCTGCGCTCACCGAGGAGCAGCGGCAGGCGCTCCTCGGCGTCTACCGCAGCTTCCTCGCGCAGAACCCCTGACGCGGGGGGCCCGACACGGGGCCGCGAACGCGGGACCCCGCACACGAGACGCCCGGGCACCAGGCGCCCGGGCACGGCGCGGGGTCCGCCGGGTGCGACGCACCCGGCGGACCCTCCCCTCGCTCGCGCTCAGCTCTCGTGGACGTACGTCCCCGGCGCGTCCTCCAGCACCGGGTAGCGCTCGCTGCCCGTGCGCGGCGGCTGGCGCAGCTCACCGGAGCGCTCGCGGATCCAGGGCGTCCAGTCCTCCCACCAGCTCGCCTTGTGCTCCGTCGCCCGCGCGCGCCACTCGTCCGCGTCCGCGGGCAGCTCGCCCCCCTCGAGGACCCAGTGCCTCGACTTGGGGTTCGGCGGGTTCACGACGCCCGCGATGTGCCCGGAGTTGGACAGCACGAAGCGCACGTCCCCACCGGCCAGCCGCGCACCCTTGTACACCGACTTCCACGGCGCGATGTGGTCCTGCTCGGCCGCCACGAAGTACAGGTCCTCCGTGACCTGGCCGAGGTCGATGTCCACCCCCGCCAGCTCCATGGCCCCCTTGGCGAGGCGGTTCTCCACGTAGCAGGAGCGCAGGTAGAACGAGTGCATGCCCGCCGGCATCCGGGTGGAGTCCGCGTTCCACGCCAGCAGGTCGAACTTCGGCGGGTCCTCACCCATCAGCCAGTTGTTGACGACGTAGTTCCAGATGAGGTCGTTGCTGCGCAGCAGGTCGAACGTCGCGCGCATGTCGCCGCCGGCGAGGAAGCCGTTGCGCTCCATGCGCCGCTCCAGCCGCTGCACCGTGGACTCGTCGGTGAACACCCCGAGCACGCCCGGCTCGGAGAAGTCGACGAGGGTGTTGAGCAGCGTCCCGGTGCGCACGCGCCGGTCCCCGATCGTCGCCAGGTAGGCCAGCGTCGACATCGTCAGGGTGCCGCCCAGGCAGAGCCCGAGGACGTTGACGGCCTCCGCGCCGGTGATGTCCTGGATGACGTCGATCGCCTGCCGCGGCCCGGAGACCAGGTAGTCGTCGAGGCGGACCCCGCGCATGGAGGCGTCGGGGTTGCGGTAGCTGATGGCGAAGACGGTGAGCCCGTGCTGCACCGCCCACTCCACGAGGCTGCGCCCCGGGGCGAGGTCCATCATGTAGTACTTGTTGATCCACGGCGGGCTGAGCAGCAGCGGGACCGACAGCACCTGCTCCGTCTGCGGCGCGTACTGGATGAGCTCCATCAGCTCGTTGCGGAACACGACCTTGCCCGGGGTGGCGGCCAGGTCCTCGCCGACGACGAACTGACCGGGCACCGTCTGGCGGGGCTGCCCGCCGTTGGTGGCGAGGTCCTCCAGGAAGTTCAGCGCCCCGCGCACGACGCTCTGGCCACCGGTGTCCAGCGCCTTGCGCAGCGCCGCCGGGTTGCCCAGCAGCGTGTTCGTCGGCGCGGCGGCGTCGACGATCTGCTTGACGAGGAACTCGGTCTTCGCCTTCTGCGCCGGCTCCAGGTCGGCGGCGCCCAGCAGCTCGCCCGACAGCCGCTCCAGCAGCAGGTGCTGCTGCCGCAGCGCCCAGTACCAGGGGTTCTGCTCCCACGCGGCGTCGGCGAAGCGCTTGTCCCTGGGGATCTCCTTGACCGGCCCGTCGGCCTGCTCGCCGGTCGCGCGCAGCATCCCGGCCGCCAGCGCCTCGCTCGTGCCGAAGGCGTAGCGCCAGAACGCGGCGGACGTCTGGGCGGGGGTGGCGGCGAGGCGCTGGCCGAACTGCAGCAGCGCGGGGCCGAAACCCCCCGGGTCGAGGTCGTCGAGGAGGTTCTGCCCGGGGACGGCCTTGCTGGCCGCGTCGACCGCCTCCTCCACGCCCTCGCCCCACTCGGGGCGGGGCGGGGTGCCCGACGTGCGCTGCGCGCCGGCGCTGGTGTCCGCGCTCACATGTACTGCCCACCGTTGACCGAGTAGACCTGGCCGGTGATGAAGGCCGACTCGGGGTCGGCGAGGAACTCCACGACGCGCGCGACCTCGGAGGGCTCGCCGAGGCGGCCGACCGGGATCTTCGCGATGACCTTGTCGAGGGCCTCCTGCGGCACCGCGGCCACCATGTCGGTCGCGACGTAGCCGGGGGCGACCGCGTTCACGGTGATGCCCTTGCGGGCGGTCTCCTGCGCGAGGCTCATGGTGAGCCCGAACAGGCCGGCCTTGGCGGCGGAGTAGTTGGCCTGCCCGATGTTGCCGGACTCGCCGATGATCGAGCTGATGTTCACGATGCGGCCGTACCCGCGGTCCAGCATGTGCTGCAGCACCGCGCGGGAGAGGTAGAACGCGCCCGACAGGTTGACCTGCACGACGCGGTCCCAGTCGTCCACCTGCATCTTGCGGACGGTCTTGTCCGCGGTGATGCCGGCGTTGTTGACGAGGATGTCCAGGCGGCCGTGCTCGGCGAGGACCTCGCCGATGACGCGCTCGCAGTCGGCGCTGGAGCCGATGTCGCCCTGGTGGATGGTGGAGCCCGGGTGGTCCTCGGCGAACTTCTTCGCGGCCTCGGTGTCGCGGGAGTACCCGGCGGCCACCGTCACGCCGCGCGCGGCGAGCCGGTCGCTGATCGCGCGGCCGATGCCCCGCACGCCGCCGGTCACGAGGGCCACCTGTCCGGTCATGTCGCTCATCTGTGCCACTCCTTCCGTCCGCGGAGCCGCAGCTGCCGCGCGAGTTCCACCGGGCCGGGACCGGCCGGGATCGGTTCGTCGTGATGGTTCTGGAGTGGTCGCCACGCTGCGACCGAGGTGCTGGGAACTGCCCGGGTGCCGCCGGGGCGGGACCCCGGCGGCACCGCGGTGCGTCAGGCGGCCGGGACGCGCAGGACGATCGCGTCGCCCTGGCCGCCGCCGCCGCACAGGCCGGCGGCACCGAGGCCGCCGCCGCGGCGCTGCAGCTCCAGGGCCAGGTGCAGCACGACGCGGGCGCCGCTCATCCCGATGGGGTGGCCCATCGAGATCGCGCCGCCGTTGACGTTGACGATGTCGTCGGAGACGCCCAGGTCGCGGATCGACTGGATGGCCACGGACGCGAACGCCTCGTTGATCTCCAGCAGGTCCAGGTCGGCCACGGTGACGCCGGCCTTGGCCACGGCGCGCTTGATGGCGTTGGAGGGCTGGGACTGCAGCGACGGGTCCGGTCCGGCGACGGTGCCGTAGGACTCGATGACGGCGAGGACGGGCAGGCCGAGCGCCGCCGCCTTCTCCTCGCTCATGACGACGACGGCCGCCGCGCCGTCGGAGATCTGCGAGGCCGAACCGGCGGTGATGGTGCCGTCGGGGGCGAACGCGGGGCGCAGCTTGGCGAGGGTCTCGGCGGTGGTGTCGGCCCGCACGCCCTCGTCGTCGCTGACGACGACCGGGTCGCCCTTGCGCTGCTTGATGCTCACGGGGACGATCTCGCCGTCGAAGACGCCGTCCTTCATCGCCCGCGAGGCGCGCTCGTGGGAGCGGGCGGCGTACTCGTCCTGCTCCTGCCGGGAGATCCCGAGGGCGCGGTTGTACTCCTCGGTGGACTCGCCCATGCCGCGCTGCTCGATGGTGCAGAACAGGCCGTCGTGCAGGGTGGAGTCGACGACCGTCTGGTTGCCGTAGCGGAACCCGCCGCGCGCACCGGGCAGCAGGTAGGGGGCGTTCGTCATGGACTCCATGCCGCCGGCGACGACGACCTCGGCCTCGCCGAGGCGGACGAGCTGGTCGGCGTGGGCGATGGCGTTGATGCCCGAGAGGCACACCTTGTTCACCGTCTCGGCGGGGACCTGCATCGGGATGCCCGCGTTGAGGGCGGCCTTGCGGGAGGTGATCTGCCCGGCGCCGGCCTGCAGGACGTGGCCCATCACGACGTAGTCCACCTGGTCCCCGCCCAGCCCGGCCCGCTCCAGCGCGCCGGTGATGGCGATACCCCCCAGGTCCACGGCCTGGAAGGACTTCAGCGATCCGAGCAGCTTCCCGATGGGGGTGCGCGCACCGCTGACGAGGACGGACTTCGGCATGGGGAGCCTCCAGTGGCGGGGATGGACTGCGGTGTGGCGCGGTCCGCCCGGCGCGTGCGCGGGTGGACCGGCGGCGTGTCGATCCGGCGGTATCTGGTGTCGCTCGGTGAGCGACCATGAGCCGTGCGTGGAGCAGCGCTCGCATGCTCTCCACCTCGGCGCCTCCAGGGCAACCCCTCCGTGAGCACGCTCACACTCTCTGCACGAGCGGGTGTCGCCGCGCGGTGTTACAACCCGACCGCGCCGTCGGGTTCCGGGGCCGCACCCGGCGGTTTCCCCGCGGCGTCACGTCCCGGCAAACCCGCCGACACCGGCGCGCCACCCGGGTGCGCAATTCGCTCCCGGCACCGGTTGCCGGCCCTCAGCCCAGGTGGCGCAGCCGCGGCCAGTCCGCACCCCGGTCGCCGTCGTACCGGCACACCGACACCGGTGCGCCGGCCTCGTCGTTGTCCAGCCCGGCGGCGTTGCCCAGCCGCGCCGCGAGGCGGCAGCCGCCGAACACGTCGGGGCGTTCCAGACCGACGAGCACCACCGTCGTCGTGGTGGCCGGCGGCGGCCCCCAGCCGGCGAAGCCGTTGTGCCCGGAGAACACCGGCGGCAGGTCCGCGCCCTGCCGCCGCGCCCGTGCCAGCGCCCCCGCCTCCCCGTAGTTGGCGGTGATGACGGCGGTGGAGGCGGCGGGCAGCCCGGCGGTGACCTCCCCCACCGTGCGCACCAGCTCCGGCCAGCCGACCTGCTCGCCGAGGTCGTAGTTCACCGCGAGCAGCGGCCCGGCGTCGCGCACCGGCAGCCACGGCAGGGTGCTCAGCCCCGCCCCGACGAGGTTGCCCGCCACGGCCAGCACCGCCAGCGGGCGGCGCCCCGGCCCGCGCGCCGCCCAGCGCAGCAGCGGCGCCGCGGCCGCTGCGAGCACCGCCGGTGCCGGGCCCATCGCGTAGTACGGCTTGCCACCGGTCAGGGCGGTCTCGGCGAGCAGCAGCAGGTAGGCGACGGCCAGCCACCGCTGCGGGGAGCGCCACAGCACCACCAGGCCCGCGACGAACACCGGGAACAGCAGCGGGCCCACCATGAGCACCTGCAGCGGCAGGACCTCCCAGCGCTCCACCGACGTTCCCGAGGAACCCGCGGCGATCGCCCGCGACATCTCCAGCTGCGGCCAGCCCGCGGCGGCCTGCCAGGTCAGGTGCGGCGCGGCCAGCAGCACCGCCAGGGCGGCCGCCGCCCACGGCCAGGGTGGGCGCAGCGGCCGCCGCGGCCCGCACAGCAGCAGCGCGAGGCCGCAGCAGGCCAGCACGACGGCCGGCAGCAGCTTGACGTGCAGGGCGACGCCGGTGGCGGCCCCCAGCAGCAGCCAGGGCACCGGGCCGCCGAGCCGCAGCGCGCGCAGCAGCAGCAGGACGAGGACGGCGGTGCCGAACAGGTCGAACGTCGTCGTGGAGAACAGGTGCCCGGTGGCGACGAGCACCGCGAGGGTGGCGATGGCCGCGGCGGCGGTCGTGGCGGCGGTGGTGCAGCGCGAGCCGACCTCCCGGGCGGTGGCCGCGGCGACGAGCGCGTTGGCCGCGGCGGCGAGCGCGGGCGGTGGC
>NZ_BAABIL010000321.1:0-18148 GCF_039542765.1 Kineococcus glutinatus | reverse complement strand
GCCCGGTCGGACGAGGCTCGCAGGGTGGGTTCAATGGTGCAACCCCCTAGGGTGGCCGGGTGCGCCAGACCAGCTTCGCCGCCATGCACTGCTCCCTCGCCCGGACGCTGGAGGTCGTCGGCGACTGGTGGAGCCCGCTGGTCCTGCGCGACCTGTACCTGGGGCTCGACCGCTTCGACCAGCTGGTCGCCGACCTCGGCATCTCCCGCAACCTGCTCGCGGCGCGGCTGGACGCGCTCGTCGCGGGCGGCGTGGTGGCCCGCGAGGCGTACCAGGAGCACCCCGTGCGCCACCGCTACGTGCTGACGGAGGCCGGCCGCGACCTGGTCCCCGTGCTGCTGGCCCTCACCGCGTGGGGCGACCGGTGGGCCACCCCCGAGGGCGGTCCGCCGCTGCGCGTGCGGCACACCGCCTGCGGTGCCGAGACGCGCGCCACCGTCTGCTGCTCCGGGTGCGGGCAGCCGCTGGAGGCCGGGCAGGTGCGCTGCACGCCCGGTCCGGGTGGGCGCGAGGCACCGGGCACCGCGCTCCTCGGCCGGGTCGTGGCGGGTGGTGCGGACGACGGCGCGGCGCCGCCCGCCGACCCGCCGACCCGCACCGCCCCCGCCTGACAGCCCGCCGCCGGCCGAGCACGATGGGTCCGTGCGCACCGCCGCCGCCCCCGAGGCCGCCTCCCCTCCCGGCGACCGGACCACCGACCGGATCGCCGACCGGGTGTTCTTCGCCCGCCCGCCCGCCCTGCCCCGCGGCCGCCACGACCTGGACCCGGCGCAGGTGGCCGCGGCGCAGCGGGAGCGCATGATGATCGCCGCCACGGAGCTCATGGCCGCCGGCGGCTACCGCGGCACCGGGGTGCGGGAGATCTGCGCGCGGGCCGCCGTCTCGCGGGCGGCGTTCTACGAGTGCTTCGCGGACAAGGACGAGTGCATCTCCGCCGCCCACGACCGCTTCATCGCCGTCCTGGGCGACACCCTCGCCGCCGCACCCGGAGGGCGCGACTGGCCGGCCTGCGTCACCGGTCTGCTGCGGTCCTACCTCGGCCTGCTGCAGCGGGACCTCGTGACCGCCCGCGCCTTCCTGGTGGAGACCGACGCCCTGGGCCGCCCGGCGCGCCGGCGGCGCCGCGAGGCCGCCCTGCGGCTGGCGCTCCTGCTGCACCGCAGGCGGGAGGGGCTGCCCGGTGGGGGCCGGGTCCCCCTCAGCGCCCACGTCGGCGCGGTGTACGCGGTCCGGCAGATCACCTGCGACGCCCTCGACGACGACGCCCCCGACCTGCCCGCGCTGCTGCCCGAGCTGGCCGGCTGGCTGGCGGCGATGACCGGGTCGAGCGGGCCGGGCGACGGCCGCGACGACGGGCTGGGAGACGGGCCGGGAGACGGGCCGGGCGGGGGCGGGCGCTGAGCGTCCCCCGGGTGGCCCCGCCCGGCCGCGGGGTCGCTTGACCCCGCGGCCGGGCGGGCACATCATCGGCGTAACCAGTGTTACCCCGTTGGTCCGCGCCCCGCCGGCGGTGGCGGGTGCGGACCGCGCGGGACGGAACGAGGAGCAGCCGATGACGCCTGCCGACGTCTCGACGTCACCGACCACCGACACGCCGGGCGGCGCCCTGCGGACCGCCGGCCAGCCCGCGCTGGTGCCCCCGGCGCTGGAGGGCAACCTCAGCGACTGCGTGCTCGACTGGGCCCGCCAGGACCCCGCCGCCACGTGCCTGAGCCACAAGACCGCCGACGGCCGGTGGGCCGACGTCTCCGCCGAGCAGTTCTGCGCCACCGTGCGCGCGGTGGCCAAGGGCCTGCTCGCCGCGGGGGTCCGCCCGGGCGACCGGGTGGGGATCATGTCGCGCACCCGCTACGAGTGGACCGTCGTCGACGCGGCCTGCTGGTTCGCCGGTGCCGTGGGCGTGCCGGTGTACGAGACGTCCTCGGCCGAGCAGATCACCTGGATCCTCTCCGACTCCGGCGCCGTCGGCTGCGTGGTGGAGACCGCCGCGCACGCCGCCACCGTCGCCGCCGTCCGGGCCGGGCTGCCCGCCCTGCGGCGGACGTGGACCATCGAGGACGGCGGCCTGGAGGAGTTGGCCGCCGCCGGCCGCGACGTCGGCGACGACGCCCTGGAGGCCGCCCGCACGAGCGCGGGGCCGACCTCGACGGCGACGATCGTCTACACCTCCGGCTCCACCGGCCGCCCCAAGGGCTGCGTGCTCACCCACGGCAACTTCCTCGACCTGGCCCGCAACTCGCGCGCCGCCCTGCCGGAGGTCCTCGGTGCCCCCGGTGCCTCGACGCTGCTGTTCATCCCGCTGGCCCACGTGCTGGCGCGGTTCGTGGAGGTCCTCTGCCTCAGCTCGCGGATCCCGATGGGTTTCGCGCCGGACACCAGGCAGCTGGCCGCCGACCTGCAGGGCTTCCGGCCTACGTTCGTGCTCGCCGTGCCCCGCGTGTTCCACAAGGTCCACGCCGGGGCGCAGCAGAAGGCCGCGGCGGCCGGCCGGTTCCGCGCGGCCGTGTTCACCCGCGCCGAGGCCACCGCGGTCGCGTACTCCCGCGCGCTGGACGCCGGTGGCCCCGGTGTGCTGCTGCGGGTGCGGCACGCCGTCTTCGACCGCCTCGTCTACGCGAAGCTGCGCGACGCGATGGGCGGGCGCCTCGCGCACGCCGTCTCCGGCGGGGCGTCGCTGGGGGAGCACCTGGGGCACTTCTTCCGCGGTGTCGGCGTGACCGTCCTGGAGGGCTGGGGCCTCACCGAGACCGCGGCCCCGGCCTGCGTGAACCGCCCCGGCAGCCAGCGCATCGGCACCGTCGGGCTGCCGATGCCCGGCACCGAGGTGGCGATCGCCGAGGACGGGGAGATCCTCTGCCGGGGCATCGGGGTGTTCCGCGAGTACCTCGGGCGCGAGGAGGAGACCGCGGCGGTGTTCGCCGACGGGTGGTTCCGCACCGGTGACATCGGCGAGCTGGAGGAGACCGGGCACCTGCGGATCACCGGGCGCAAGAAGGAGATCCTCGTCACCGCGGCCGGCAAGAACGTCGCGCCCGCCCCGCTGGAGGACCGGCTGCGCGCCCACCCCCTCGTGTCGCAGTGCCTCGTCGTCGGTGACGCCCGGCCCTTCGTCGGCTGCCTCGTCACCCTCGACGCCGACGCGCTCGAGGTGTGGGGCCGCAACCACGGCGCACCCGGCCTCACCCCCGCGGCGGCCGTCGACCACCCGCTCGTGCGGGCGGAGCTGCAGCGGGCCGTGGACTCCGCCAACGAGCTCGTCAGCCGGGCCGAGTCCATCCGGGCGTTCCGCGTCCTGGCCGAGGACTTCACCGTGGACAACGACTGCCTCACCCCCAGCCTCAAGATGCGCCGGGCCGAGGCGCTGCGCCGCTTCGCCGCCGACGTCGAGGCGATCTACGCCGGAGGTGGCAGCGCCTGAGGTGGCAGCGCCTCAGGTGCCGCAGAACGTCCGGTAGGGGCCGAACCCCGCAGGCGCCGGCTGCGCGTAGCGCTCCAGGCCGGGCCGCTCCTCGTGCGGGGTCCGCACGGCCTCCAGCAACCGCTCCAGCGGGGCGAGGTCCCCGCAGGTCGCCGCGACGAGGGCCTCCTCGACGAGGTGGTTGCGGGGGACGTGGACGGGGTTGACCCGGTCCATCGCGTCGGCGTCCGGCCCCAGGGCGCGCCAGCGCGCCAGCCAGCCGTCGAACCCGACCGCCGTCAGGGGGTCGGTGAAGGAGCGGCGCACCGGTTCGGCGTCACCGCGGGCCGCCCGCGCGAGGGTGCGGAAGAACGAGGTGTGGTCGACGCGGCCGGTCCGCAGCAGGGCGAGCAGGTCGTCGACGAGCGGGTCCAGGACCGCGCGGTCCACGACTTCGGGCAGCCCGAGCTTGTCGCGCATCCCGGCCGACCACGCCGCGGTGAACCGGCCGCGGAAGGTGCCGAGGACCTCGGTGGCGAGCTCGATCGCCCGCTCCTCCTCCTCGTGCAGCAGCGGCAGCAGCGCCTCGGCGAGCCGGGCGAGGTTCCACTGCACGGCGGCCGGCTGGTTGCCGAAGGCGTAGCGCCCCGCGGTGTCGATGGAGCTGAAGACGGCGGCCGGGTCGTGGGCGTCGAGGAAGGCGCAGGGGCCGTAGTCGATGGTCTCACCGGAGATCGTCGTGTTGTCCGTGTTGAGGACCCCGTGGACGAACCCGACCAGCGCCCACCGGGCCACGAGCGAGGCCTGCGCGGCGACCACCGCCTCGAACAGGGCCAGGTGCGGGTGCCCGGCCGCCGCGGCCTCCGGGTGGTGGCGGGCGACGGCGTGGTCGGCCAGGCGGCGCAGCAGGTCCGCGTCGCCGGTGAGGCGGGCGTACTGGAAGCTCCCGACGCGCAGGTGGCTGCTCGCGACGCGGGCCAGCACCGCCCCCGGCAGCGGGGTCTCGCGGTGCACCGTGCGACCGGTCGCCACCACCGCCAGGGCGCGGGTGGTGGGGATGCCCAGGGCGTGCATCCCGGCGCTCACGACGAACTCCCGCAGCATCGGGCCGACGGCGGCCAGGCCGTCGCCGCCGCGGGCGAACGGCGTGCGCCCGGACCCCTTCAGGTGCAGGTCCCGCAGCCGGCCGCCGGTGTCGGTCAGCTCGCCGAGCAGCAGCGCGCGACCGTCCCCGAGCCGCGGGACGAACTGCCCGAACTGGTGCCCGGCGTAGGCCTGCGCCACCGGGGTGGCCCCGGCGGGGACCGCGGTGCCCAGCAGGAACCGCACCCCCTCGGGGCTGCGCAGCCAGCCGGCGTCCAGCCCGAGCTCGGCGGCCAGCGGCTCGTCGAGCGCGAGCAGCCGCGGCTCGGGGGCCTCCCACGCCTGCCACGGGACGGCCATCTCGGGCAGCTCGCGCGCGAAGCGGTCGTCGAGGGCCACGGCGGGCGGGAGGGCGACGCTCACCCCGTCGAGGCTACCCGCGTGCCGCACCGCCGCACGGCCGCGACGTCACGGGGTGGCCCGGCCGTGCCCCCACCGCGCTCGCGGGCGCATCGCCGCCCGCGGACCCCGGGTGATCGGGGGCCGGTCCGGCGCAACGATGTGGTCACGGTCCCATCACCGTTCGTGTGGGCGCGATGACCTCCCCGTGCCGTTCGGCCCCGCGTGCCCGACCATGGGGCCGATGGTGAACGAGAAGTGCGTGATGAGGTGTTAGCGTCCTCGTCGACCTGTGAGTTGGACAACTTGTCTGCCTGACGTACCCGGCCCTGGGCACCGTGCTCGCCGGCCGTGCTCATGAAGAGGAGTCCTGTGGTGAACATCTTCAGGCGCGACGCGGGGGACCCCGCGGACGTCACACCGGCCGAGGACGCCCCGGTGCGCCGGCGCGGCCGGGTGCGGGGGGTGCGCGGCCTGGCGATCGTGGCCGCCGCGTCGCTGGCGCTGGCCGGCTGCAGCGGGAACTCCGACGACCAGGGGGCGGACGACGAGTCGACCTCCTCCGGCGGCGTGGTGCTCGCCAACGGCACCGAGCCGCAGAACCCGCTCCTGCCGGCCAACACCAACGAGGTCGGCGGCGGGCGCATCGTCGACTCCATCTACGCCGGGCTCGTCTACTACGAGGCCGACGGCACCGCGTCGAACGACCTGGCCGAGTCCATCGAGACGACCGACTCGCAGAACTACACCATCACGATCAAGCCGGGGCAGACCTTCTCCGACGGCACCCCCGTCACGGCGCAGTCCTTCGTCGACGCCTGGAACTTCGGCGCCGCGGCGGTCAACGCGCAGCTGTCCAGCTCCTTCTTCGAGCCCATCGCCGGCTACGACGAGGTCAGCGCCGAGGGCTCGACCCTGACGGAGATGTCCGGCCTGGCGGTGGTCGACGAGACCACCTTCACGGTGGCGCTGAAGCAGCCGGAGTCCGACTTCCCGCTGCGGCTGGGCTACTCGGCCTTCTACCCGCTGCCGGAGTCGGCCTACGCCGACATCGAGGCCTTCGGCGAGAACCCGGTCGGCAACGGCCCGTACGAGCTGGCCGGCGAGGGCGCCTGGCAGCACGACACGCGCATCGACCTCGTGCCCAACGACAGCTACACCGGCCCGCGCAAGGCGCAGAACGACGGCCTGTCGTTCGTCTTCTACGCCGACGACGACGCCGCCTACACCGACCTGCAGGCCGGTGCCCTCGACGTGATCGACCAGATCCCGGACTCGGCGCTGGCGACCTACGAGGCCGACCTCGGCGACCGGGCGGTGAACGAGCCAGCCGCCATCATCCAGACCTTCACCATCCCGATGGACCTGCCGCACTTCACCGGCGAGGAGGGCAGGCTGCGCCGCGCCGCGATCTCCCACGCCATCGACCGCGAGACGATCACCGAGGCGATCTTCCAGGGCACCCGCACCCCCGCCACCGACTTCACCTCCCCGGTGCTGGAGGGGTACAGCGAGGACGTCCCCGGCAACGAGGTGCAGGCGTACGACCCGGACAGGGCCAAGCAGCTGTGGGCGGAGGCGGACGCCATCGCGCCGTGGAGCGGCACCTTCCAGATCGCCTACAACTCCGACGGCCCGCACCAGGGCTGGGTGGACGCGGTGAGCAACAACATCCGGCAGACGCTGGGCATCGAGGCCGAGGGCAAGCCGTACCCGACCTTCGGCCAGCTGCGCGCGGAGATCACCGGTGGCACCGTCGCGGCCGCCTTCCGCTCCGGCTGGCAGGGCGACTACCCCAGCCTGCAGAACTTCCTCGGCCCGAACTACCAGACCGGCGGCAGCTCCAACGACGGTGACTACTCCAACCCGGCGTTCGACGCGCTGATCACGCAGGCGGCGGGTACCGCGGACCGGGAGCAGGCCAACGCGCTGCTGCTCCAGGCGCAGACCATCCTCTTCCAGGACCTGCCGAACATCTCGCTGTGGTACCAGAACGTCTCCGCGGGCTCGGCCGAGACCGTGTCGAACGTGCAGTACGGCTGGAACAGCCAGCCGCTGTACTACGCCATCACCAAGGAGTGATGCGCTGACCGCCCGCGCGGGGCGGGGCACTGCCGGTGCCCCGCCCCGCGCACGCACGTCGAGAGCTCACCGCGCGCGGACGCCGATCCCGCCCTCCGCCGCGGTGCACGAGTCGTCCCGGAGGAGGCGCGCGGAATGGTCTGGTACGTCGGACGCCGCCTGCTGCAGATGGTGCCGGTGTTCCTCGGCGCCACGCTGCTGATCTACTCGATGGTGTTCCTGCTGCCCGGTGACCCGGTGGCGGCGCTGTTCGGCGACCGGGCGGTGAGCCCCGGTGTCGCCGCCCGCATCAGGGAGCAGTACAACCTCGACGAGCCGTTCGTCGTGCAGTACCTGCTCTACCTCAAGGGCGTGCTGACGCTGGACTTCGGCACCTCCTTCTCCGGCCGCCCCGTGCTGGAGGTCATGCAGCAGGCCTTCCCCGTCACCGCGCGCCTGGCGCTCATCGCCCTCACCGTCGAAGCCGTCCTCGGCATCGGTGCCGGGCTGCTGGCGGGGCTGCGCCGCGGCGGGGTCTTCGACTCCACCGTCCTCGTGGTGAGCCTCGTCGTCATCGCCGTCCCGATCTTCGTCATCGGCTTCGTCGCCCAGTTCGTCATCGGCCTGGAGCTCGGGCTGCTGAGCCCCACCGTCGGCGCCGACCAGAGCTGGGGCGACCTGCTGCTGCCCGGCCTCGTGCTCGGCTCCACGTCCTTCGCCTACGTGCTGCGGCTCACCCGCAACTCGGTCGCGGAGAACCTCACCGCCGACCACGTGCGCACCGCGACCGCCAAGGGGCTCTCGCGGCCCCGGGTCGTCGGGGTGCACGTGCTGCGCAACTCCCTCATCCCCGTCGTCACGTTCCTCGGGACCGACCTGGGCACGCTGATGGCCGGCGCGATCGTCACCGAGGGCATCTTCAACGTCCGCGGCGTCGGCGGGACGCTCTACCAGGCGATCATCCGCACCGAGGGATCGACCGTCGTCTCCTTCGTCACCGTGCTCGTCATGGTCTACCTGCTGTCCAACCTCGTGGTGGACCTGCTCTACGCCGTCCTCGACCCCAGGATCCGCTATGCATGAGCCGTCGCGGCCCCGCCCCCCGCTGCCCGGGCAGGAGCACTTCGTCGCCGACGTCGCCGGGACGCCCCTGCAGACGACCGACCGGCTCGACGAGTCCGCGCCACCGACCAGCCTGTGGGTCGACGCCTGGCACCAGCTGCGCCGACGGCCGCTGTTCCTCGTCTCGGCGCTGCTGATCCTGCTGATCGTCGCCGTCTCGCTCTTCCCGCAGCTGTTCACCTCCCAGGAGCCGCGCTCCTGCAACCTGGCCGACTCCCTCGCCGCCGGTCGCGCCGGGCACCCCTTCGGCTTCGACCTGCAGGGCTGCGACGTCTACGCCCGCGTCGTCCACGGTGCCCGCGCCTCCGTGCTGGTCGGCATCTTCACCACCCTCGGCGTGGTCCTCGTCGGGGGGACCGTCGGGGCGCTGGCCGGCTTCTACGGCGGCTGGATCGACGCGGTGCTCTCCCGCGTGGCGGACGTCTTCTTCGCCATCCCGCTGGTGCTCGGCTCGATCGTCGTCATGCAGTCCGTCAGCGAGCGCACCCCGCTCACCGTGGCGGTGGCGCTGGTCGTCTTCGGCTGGCCGCAGGTGGCGCGGATCATGCGCGGCGCCGTGCTGTCGGTGCGCCAGGCGGAGTTCATCACCGCCTCCCGCGCGCTGGGGGCCTCGTCGCGCTCGACGCTGCTGCGCCACGCCGTGCCCAACGCGCTCGGCCCGGTCATCGTCATCGCGACGATCTCCCTGGGCATCTTCATCGCCACCGAGGCCACCTTGTCGTTCCTCGGGATCGGCCTGCCGCCCACGACCGTCTCCTGGGGCGGCGACATCAGCCAGGCGCAGCGCTCGCTGCGCACCCAGCCGGCGGTGCTGCTGTACCCCGCCGGGGCGCTGTCCCTCACCGTGCTCAGCTTCATCATGCTCGGCGACGCCGTGCGCGACGCCCTGGACCCGAAGGGCCGCGCCCGATGAGCCCGCTGCCCCCCGCCGGCCCCGCCCCCTCGGGTGCGCCCGGTCCCGCCCCGTCCGGTCCCGCCCCGGTGCAGCCGCTGCTGCAGGTGCGCGACCTGCACGTCGCGTTCCGCTCCGGCGGCCGCGACGTGCCCGCCGTGCGCGGCGTCGACCTCACCGTCTACCCCGGCCAGACCGTCGCCGTCGTCGGTGAGTCCGGCTCCGGCAAGTCGACGTCGGCGGCCGCGGTCATCGGGTTGCTGCCGGGCAGCGGCCGGGTCACCGGCGGGCAGATCCTCTTCGAGGGCCGCGACATCACCCGGGCCGGCGCCAAGGAGATGCAGCAGCTGCGCGGCAGCTCCATCGGGCTGGTCCCGCAGGACCCGATGTCCAACCTCAACCCCGTGTGGACCATCGGCTACCAGGTGCGCGAGGCCCTCGCCGTCAACGGCATCGCCCGGGGCGCGCAGGCCAGGCGCCGCGCCGCGGAACTGCTCGCCGAGGCCGGCCTCGGCGACGCCGAGCGGCGGGCCAAGCAGTTCCCGCACGAGTTCTCCGGCGGCATGCGCCAGCGCACCCTCATCGCCATCGGGCTGGCGGCCCGGCCCCGGCTGCTCATCGCCGACGAGCCGACCTCCGCCCTCGACGTGACGGTGCAGCGGCAGATCCTCGACCACCTCGACTCCCTGACGAGCGAGCTCGGCACCGCCGTGCTGCTCATCACCCACGACCTCGGGCTGGCCGCCGAGCGCGCCGAGCACCTCGTCGTCATGTACAAGGGCCAGGTCGTGGAGTCCGGTCCCGCGCTGCAGGTCCTGCAGGACCCCCAGCACCCCTACACCCGCCGCCTCGTCACCGCCGCGCCGTCCCTGTCGTCACGGCGCACCCGCTCCACCGAGACCCGCGCGCAGGTCGTCGAGCGCGCCGAGGAGGTGGCCGAGCGGGCCCACGCCGAGGTCGTCACCGCCACCGCGGTGCCCGTGCCCGAGGTCGTGGACACCGGCCACGACGTCATCCGCGTGGAGCACCTGACGAAGGTGTTCACCCTGCGCGGGGCCGGCCCCCGCGGGGAGCAGCTCAAGGCCGTCGACGACGTCAGCTTCGGCGTCCGGCGCGGCACCACCACCGCCGTCGTGGGGGAGTCCGGCTCCGGCAAGTCCACCGTCGCGCAGATGGTGCTCAACCTGCTGGCGCCCACCTCCGGGCGCGTCCTCTTCGACGGGGTCGACCTCACCGCCCTCGACCGCAGGCAGCAGTTCGACTTCCGCCGCCGCGTGCAGCCGGTGTTCCAGAACCCCTACGGCTCGCTGGACCCGACCTTCAGCATCTACCGCTGCGTCGAGGAGCCGCTGCGCGTGCACCGCGTCGGGGACCGCGCCTCGCGCGAGGCGCGGGTGCGCGACCTGCTGGACAAGGTGGCGCTGCCCGCCAGCGTGCTGCGCCGCTTCCCCAACGAGCTCTCCGGCGGGCAGCGCCAGCGCGTGGCCATCGCCCGCGCGCTGGCCCTGCAGCCGGAGGTGCTGGTCTGCGACGAGGCGGTCTCCGCGCTCGACGTGCTCGTGCAGGCGCAGATCCTCACCCTGCTGGGCGACCTGCAGGCCGAGCTGGGCCTGACGTACCTCTTCATCACCCACGACCTCGGGGTGGTCCGCGAGATCGCCGACCACGTGTGCGTCATGCAGCGGGGCCGGCTGGTGGAGGCCGCCCCGACCGACGCCGTCTTCGACGCCCCGGCGCAGGAGTACACCCGCCAACTCCTGGAGGCGATCCCGGGGGGCACGATCCCGCTGGGCACCTGAGGCGTGCGACGCTGGGAGGGTTCAGCGACGGTGGACAGGGGTGGAGCACGGGTGGAGGCGCAGCACGACATGCCGGCGACGACGGACGGGGACGGGGCCGCGGGCGGCGACCGGGACCGCTCGGGCACCGAGGAGGCCAGGGCCCGGCGCGCCGCACGGGTCGCGGCGATGCAGAAGCAGCAGCGCCGCTCCGAGGGCAGGCGCCGCCTCGGCGTCATCGCCGCGGTCGTCGCCGTGGTCCTCGCCCTCGCCGGCGGGACCGCCGCCGTCATCCTCACCCGGCCCGAGCCGCCCAGCCTGGACGCGGTGAAGACCTACGCCTACGAGGGGTCGGTGCACCAGGAGGGTGCGATCACCTACGCGGAGAGCCCGCCGGTCGGCGGCCCGCACAACTCCGTGTGGCTCAACTGCGGCATCTACGACGCCCCGGTGCCCGACGAGAACGCCGTGCACAGCATGGAGCACGGCGCGGTGTGGATCACCTACCGGCCGGACCTGCCCGCCGAGCAGGTCGCGGAGCTGAAGACGCTGGTGGCCGACCAGAGCTACGTCGTCCTCAGCCCCTACGAGGGCCTGCCCTCGCCCGTCGTGGCCAGCGCGTGGAACCACCAGCTGCAGGTGGACGACGCCGGCGACGCGCGGCTGGGCGCCTTCCTGCGCGAGTACGTCCAGGGCGCCCAGACCCCCGAGCCGGGCGCGTCCTGCTCCGGCACCGAGGTCGGCACCCCCACGGGCTGATGAGCGCCACCCCCGCCCGGCGGGCCGTGCTCCTCGCCCTGCCGGTCCTCGCCCTCGGCGGTGGTGTCCTGCTCGGGCGCGCCCTGCCGACCGCGCCGGAGGAGACCTCCGTCGACGTCGGGTTCTGCCGCGACATGGCCAACCACCACGCCCAGGCCGTCGCGATGGCCACCACGGCGCTGCGCCACGACACCGGCGAGGAGGTCGCCACGCTCGCGATGGACGTCCTGCTCACCCAGCAGAACCAGATCGGGCGCATGCAGGCGCTGCTCATCGGGTGGGACCGCCCGGTGGCCAGCACCGGCCCGCCGATGCTGTGGATGTCCGCGGCCCACGAGGGGGGCCACGGCACCACCGGGCAGGGGTCCGGCGACGGCACCGGCGACGGCACCGGCGCGATGCCCGGGATGGCGAGCGCCGCCGAGCTGGCGGAGCTGGACGCCCTCACCGGGCAGGCCTTTGAGGTGCGCTTCCTGCAGCTGATGATCCGCCACCACGGCGGGGCTGCGGAGATGGCCGCCCACGCCCGCGACCACGCCACCACCCCCCAGGTGCGCGCGCTGGCCGGCGCCATGGTCACCGGCCAGCAGGTGGAGTCCGAGCAGATGGCGCTCCTGCTGCGCGCCCGCGGCGGCGAACCCCTGGCCGCCGGGTGAGCGCCCCGGCGCCGGGGACCCGCCGCCTCGTCGTGGCCGGCGCCCTCCTCGACGACCTCGCCCGCCCCCGGCTGCTGCTCGCCGCCCGCCGGCACCGCCCCGCCGCCCTCGCCGGGCGCTGGGAGCTGCCCGGCGGCAAGGCCGAGCCGGGGGAGCGGCCCGTCCAGGCGCTGCGCCGGGAGCTGCGGGAGGAGCTCGGCGTGGAGGTCGAGGTCGGCGCCGAGCTGCCCGCCGCCGACCCCGAGGGCTGGCCGCTGTCGCCGGCGCTCGTCATGCGCGTCTGGTGGGCCCGCGTCAGCGCCGGGTGGCCCGAGCCGCTGGAGGACCACGACGAGCTGCGCTGGCTGGGCGAGGGGGGCTGGGAGGGCGTGGACTGGCTCGCCGGGGACCTGCCGGTGGTGCGGGGGCTGCTCGCGGCGCTGCCGGGGCCCCGCGGGTGCGAGGATGGGACACCGTGACCACTGCCCCCACCGCCACCCCCGCCGGCACGGCCGTCCGCGAGGACCTGCGCAACGTCGCCATCGTCGCCCACGTCGACCACGGCAAGACGACCCTCGTCGACGCGATGCTCTGGCAGTCCGGGGCCTTCCGGGCCAACGCCGACGTCGCCGACCGCGTCATGGACTCCGGTGACCTCGAGCGCGAGAAGGGCATCACCATCCTCGCGAAGAACACCGCGGTCCACTACGCCGGCCCCGGCGCGCCCGCCGGCGGCATGACCATCAACATCATCGACACCCCCGGCCACGCCGACTTCGGCGGCGAGGTCGAGCGCGGCCTGTCCATGGTCGACGGCGTCGTGCTGCTCGTCGACGCCAGCGAGGGCCCGCTGCCGCAGACCCGCTTCGTGCTGCGCAAGGCGCTGCAGGCGGGGCTGCCCGTCGTGGTCGTCGTCAACAAGGTCGACCGCCCCGACGCGCGCATCGAGGCCGTCGTCAACGAGACCTACGACCTGCTCATCGACGTGGCCGACGACGCCGCGGGCCTGGACCCGGAGTCGCTGCTGGACGTGCCCGTGGTCTACGCCTCCGCCAAGAACGGCCGCGCCTCGCTGAACCGCCCCGCCGACGGGGGCCTGCCGGACTCCGAGGACCTCGTCCCGCTGTTCCAGACCATCCTGTCGGCCGTCCCGGCACCGCACTACGACCCGGCGGTGCCGCTGCAGGCGCACGTCACCAACCTCGACGCCTCCCCCTTCCTCGGCCGCCTGGCGCTGTGCCGCATCCACAACGGCCGCCTCGTCAAGGGCCAGCAGGTCGCCTGGTGCAAGCACGACGGCACCGTCGAGCGCGTCAAGATCACCGAGCTGCTCGTCACCGAGGCCCTGCAGCGGGTGCCGGGGGAGTCCGCCGGCCCGGGTGACATCGTCGCCGTCGCGGGCATCCCGGAGATCACCATCGGCGAGACGCTGGCCGACCCCGAGGACCCGCGGCCCCTGCCGCTGATCACCGTCGACGAGCCGGCGATCTCCATGACCATCGGCACCAACACCTCCCCCATGGCCGGCCGGGTCAAGGGCGCCAAGGTCACCGCGCGGCAGGTGCTGGACCGGCTGGAGCGCGAGCTCGTCGGCAACGTGTCCGTGCGCGTGGTGCCCACCGAGCGCCCCGACGCGTGGGAGGTGCAGGGCCGCGGCGAGCTGGCGCTGGCCATCCTCGTGGAGCAGATGCGCCGGGAGGGCTACGAGCTCACCGTCGGCAAGCCGCAGGTCGTCACGCGCCTGGACGAGAACGGCAAGGTCACCGAGCCCTTCGAGCGCCTCACCATCGACTCCCCGGAGGAGTACCTCGGCGCGATCACCCAGCTGCTCGCCGTCCGCAAGGGCCGCATGGAGAACATGTCGAACCACGGCACCGGCTGGGTCCGCATGGAGTTCGTCGTGCCCTCCCGCGGCCTCATCGGGTTCCGCACCGAGTTCCTCACCGAGACCCGCGGCACCGGCATCGCGCACCACGTCTTCGACCACTACGGCCCCTGGGTGGGGGAGCTGCGCACCCGCGCCTCCGGATCGCTGGTCGCCGACCGGGCCGGCGCGGCCACCGCGTTCGCGATGACGAACCTGCAGGAGCGCGGGCAGATGTTCATCGAGCCCACCACCGAGGTGTACGAGGGCATGATCGTGGGCGAGAATTCCCGCGCCGACGACATGGACGTCAACATCACCAAGGAGAAGAAGCTCACCAACATGCGCTCCTCCACCGGTGACGAGCTGGAGCGGCTCGTGCCGCCGCGCAAGCTGTCCCTGGAGCAGGCGCTGGAGTTCTGCCGCGAGGACGAGTGCGTGGAGGTCACCCCGGAGGCGGTGCGCATCCGCAAGGTGGAGCTGGACCAGACCCAGCGCGCCCGCGCCACGGCCCGCGCCAAGCGGAGCTGACGACCCCGCACCAGCACACCACGCCCCGCGCGCGACGCCGGGCCGCTCGCACCCGGTGCGGGCGGCCCGGCGTCGTCCCGCCCGGCGGAGCGCCTCGCGCCGTCCCGGCTGGCAGACTGCCCGGCCGTGACGACCTCCCCCGACGAGCCCGCACCCCACGACCCCGAGGCGCCCGCGGGCGCGGCCACCGCCGACGCCACCGGCGTGCTCGAGGAGGCCGCCGACCTCGTCGAGGACGCCGCCCGGGAGCTGGACCCCGCCGAGCTGGTCGCGATGGAGCACCTCGACTCCCCGCGCCGGCTGCTGCTCGTGCACGCCCACCCCGACGACGAGTCGATCGGCAACGGCGCCACCATGGCCCGCTACGCCGCCGCCGGGGCCGCCGTCACCCTCGTCACCGCCACCCGCGGCGAGCTGGGCGAGGTCATCCCGGCGGAGCTCGCGCACCTGGCCGCCGACCCCGACGCGCTCGGCGCCCACCGGGTGCAGGAGCTGGCCGCCGCGATGGAGGCCCTCGGCGTCACCGACCACCGCTTCCTCGGCACGGGCACCGGCTACCGCGACTCCGGCATGGTCTGGGCCGCCCCCGGGCGTGCCGCGGCGGGGGAGGACGTCGACCCCCGCTCCCTGCTCGCCGCCGACCCGGGGGTGCCGGCCGCCGAGCTCGCCGACGTGCTGCGCGAGGTGCGCCCGCAGGTCGTCGTCACCTACGAGCCCGGCGGTGGCTACGGCCACCCCGACCACGTGCGGGTCCACGAGATCACCACCCGCGCCGTCGAGCTGGCCGCCGCCCCCCGCGAGGACGGCGCCCCGCCCTGGGAGGTCGCCAAGGTCTACTGGACGGTGCAGCCGGCCGACGAGCTGCGCGCGGCGCTGGCGCGGTTGCGCGCGGCCGGCGTGGCCGACGTCCCCGACCCCGACGGCCCGCTGCCCACCGTCGCGGTGCCGGCCGCCGACGTCACGACGAGCGTCGACGCCCGCGAGCACCTCGACGCCAAGGCCGCCGCGCTGCGCGCCCACGCCACGCAGGTCGTCGTGGAGGCCACCACCGCCGGGCCGGTCCTGCGCCTGAGCAACCACGTCGCGCAGCCGCTGTCCGGGGTCGAGCACTACCGGCTCGTCCGGGGCGTCCCCGCCGGGCCGTTCGACGCCGCCGGGCGCGAGAGCGACCTCTTCGCCGGCATCGCCCCGCCGGACGCCGCGCCGCCGCACGGGTGAGGTGGTGACCCTGCGGTCACCCTCCGCTGCGCCGCACGGGTGAAGCCCGTCACCCGAAACGACTCCACAGCGTGTTCCGGCTGTGCCCGGCGGTGTCGGCGGGGCGAGGGTGGGCTCGTCGCGCGCAGCGCCGCGCGGCTGCCGAGGAGAGGAGCACCCGTGCCGCGCACGCCGGCCAGCAACAACCCCGAGCCCGCCCCCGGCCCACCGCCCGCCGGCCTCCTGCCCGCCGGCCGGCGGGCCTCCGACGTGGGCCGGGCCCGGGAGGCGGCACGCCGGCGCCGGCTCGCCGTCCTCGGTGCGGTGGTCCTGCTGCTCGCCGGCAGCGTGTCCTGGCGGCTGCTCACCGGCCGCAGCGCGCTGCCGGCCCTGCCCTCGGTGGACCCGCTCTACCTCATGAGCGGCGCGTTCTTCCTGCTGCTCATCGTGCTCATGCTCGGCCAGACCCTGCTGTCGGGCCGCTCCCCGCACGTCGTCTACCGCCCCGAGCAGATCGACGTCACGATGGACGACGTCAAGGGCCTGGGCCCGATCAAGGAGGACGTGGCCCGCAGCCTCGACCTCTTCCTCGCCGCGCGGACCTTCCGCACGACGATGGGCGGCCGGCCCCGCCGCGGCCTGCTCTTCGAGGGCCCGCCCGGCACCGGCAAGACGCACATGGCCAAGGCCATGGCCTCCGAGGCGGGGGTGCCGTTCCTGTTCGTCTCCGCCACCTCCTTCCAGTCCATGTGGTACGGGGCGACCGCCCGCAAGATCCGCGCCTACTTCCGCGCCCTGCGCCGCGCCGCGCGCGCCGAGGGCGGGGCCATCGGGTTCATCGAGGAGATCGACGCCATCGCCGGCACCCGCGGCGGGATGGCCGCGGCGGCCACCGAGCTGCCCGCGGTGGCCCCGGTGCTGTCCTGCGGCGGCCTCACCGGGCTGCCGCACGCCGGGGCGGCGCCCGCGACCGGCGCGGGCCTGCGCCAGGCGCGCTTCAGCAGCTCCGAGGGCGTCGGCGGCGTCGTCAACGAGCTCCTCGTGCAGATGCAGTCCTTCGACGAGCCCACCGGCTGGGAGAAGCTGCACGGGCGCCTCGTCGACGCCGTCAACGCGCTGCTGCCCGCCTCCCGGCAGCTGCCCCGCCCGCGCACCGAGCCGGTGGAGATCCTCCTCATCGCCGCCACCAACCGCGCCGACTCCCTGGACCCGGCGCTGCTGCGCCCCGGTCGCTTCGACCGCCGCCTCAGCTTCGGGATGCCCGACAAGGCCGCCCGCCGCGAGCTCGTCGACCACTTCCTCGCCCGCAAGGCCCACGAGGCGCAGCTCGACACCGACGAGCGCCGCGACGCGCTGGCCGGCATCACCAACGGCTACAGCCCCGTGATGATCGAGAACCTGCTCGACGAGGCGCTCGTCAACGCGGTGCGCCGCCGCGCGGCCGGCATGTCGTGGGCCGACCTCGAGCACGCCCGCCTCGTCACGGAGGTCGGCCTCGGGCAGCCCGTCGGCTACACCCCCCACGAGGAGCGCCTCATCGCCACCCACGAGGCCGGGCACGCCGTCGTGGCGTGGCTGGAGGCCCCGCAGCGGCGGCTGGAGGTCCTCACGATCGTCAAGCGCGCCGACGCCCTCGGGTTGCTCGCCCACGGTGACGCCGAGGACGTCTACACCCGCTCGCGCTCGGAGCTGCGCGGCATGATCCGCATCGCCTTCGGCGGGCAGGTCGCCGAGGAGCTCTTCGTCGGCGACGTCTCCACCGGCCCCAGCGGTGACCTCGTGCACGCCACCGCCACCGCCGCGCAGATGGTGGGGGCCGCCGGCATGGCGGGCACCCTCATCTCCTTCGCGGCGGTGCAGGGCCCGGCGCTGTCCGAGGGCAACCTCGTCTCCCGGGTGCTGGGCGACGCCGAGGGCCGCCGGCTCGTGGAGGGGCTGCTCGCCGAGCAGAAGGTGGCCGTCACCGAGCTGCTCTCGCGCAACCGCCACCTCGTCGAGGCGCTGCGCGACGCCCTCCTGCAGCGGCACGAGCTCATCGGCTCGGAGATCACCGACGTGCTGGAGGCGGCGCGGGACGCGCACGCGGCGGCCGGCGGGGCAGGCGGGCCGGTGCCCGGGGCGCTGCCGGAGCCGCGGGTGATCGACCTGCGCGACCCCTCCGGCGATCCCTTCCGGGTGCGCCGCGACCGCTGAGCGCCGCTCCCGGGGACCCCATCTCCGGGTCCGGGCGACCAGCAGGACGCGCCGAGGCGCCCGAACCCGGAGACGGGCGGGCGTGCAGGTCGGCAGGTGCTCAGGGCGCCACGCGGTAGCGGTAGCCGGAGTGCACGGTGAAACCGGCGCCGGTGTAGAGGGCGCGCGCGGGGGCGTTGTCCTCCGCCACCTGCAGGTACGTCGAGGGCAGCCGCCGCTCGCGGGCCCAGCCCGCCG